>CAZWIK010000025.1:0-18237 GCA_964633895.1 uncultured Enterobacteriaceae bacterium
CTTTGGACGCAGAAAATTCTTTCCGGACACGTCGAAAAAAACGCGTCGGCGGGAACGGAGTCCGCGGCGCGCTCCCGTGGAAATTTTCTTCCGACGGTGATTTCGGGCGCGCGCGAGCCATACGCGGGCTTCGTTCTCGGCATCGATCCGAGCTTGCGCGGGAGCGGCTTCGCCGTCGTCGAATTCATTCCGCGCGGCGAGCCGATTCTGCATTTTTCGAAGACGCTCCGGCTTGCGCGGACGCTTTCGCTCGCGGATTGCCTCGGCGAAATTTACAAGCTCTGCGCGGACTGCTGCGAAGATTTTCCCGTGCGCCACGTCGCGCTGGAAGAAACGATTTACGTAAACAATTTCAAAGTCGCGCAGGTGCTCGGCGCGGCTCGCGGCGCGGCGATCGCCGCCGCGTCCGTGCTTGGGCGCGAGGTCTTTGAATATCCGCCGCTACGCATCAAGCAGGCGGTCGCGGGCTTCGGTCGCGCGCAGAAATCCCAAGTCGCGGGAATGACGAAGCAGATTCTCCGTCTCGCGAAAGAGCTTCCGTTCGACGAATCGGACGCCGCCGCCGCCGCACTCTGCCACGGCTATACTTTTCGCGAATAAAAAAAACGTTCCCGCGAATCGCTTCACGGGAACGCCGAAAGTTTTTGCGCGTCTGCGGAGTCGGCTCAGAGCTTGTCCTTAAACGCGATGTCGAACATCGCTTCGGTCTGGTCGCGCGTCGGGCGCCCGCCGTCCACGCTGAAACGCACGGAAAGGGCGACGGCGTTTTTCGTGAGGATTTCGTCGAAAACCGGTTGCATGGCTTTCGGCAGGAAGAAGCAGAAACGACCGTAGTCGAAGTAGGATTTTTCCAGCGTCTGTCCGTCCACGAAATTGATAAACGCGGTGCGACCGTTGTCCGGCTTGAAAATATCGCTTTCGACGAAGACTTCGTAGCTGCACACGAAGTTGTTGTTCGCCGGATATTTCGCGAAAAGTTTAATCGCTCCCCGCTCGTATTGCACGGCGGGCGTCATTTTAGGGAGTTGATTTTTTTCCAGAACCATACGCCGTATAAAACTAAACCGTTCCCGCAACATTTCAAGCGCGGACTTGAAAAATCTTCGCGACGGCGTTCCCGCGCTTGCAGAAGCGCGAGAAAAACGGCATAAATGCATGCGTTCAAAAAATGGCAACATTCCGCAGTACCGAACGCCCGTTAAAACCCACGGATCTCCGCGGGATTCTCAAATACGTTCCGATGTTCCGCGATCACGTGTTCGTCATCGCGATCGACGGGAGCATCGCAGAACACGAGAATTTTCAGAATCTCGTCACGGATATCGCCGTTCTCCGCAGCCTGAACATCAGCGTCGTCATCGTTCACGGAATCGGCAAGCAACTGCGCGACACGGCGGCGCGCCAGCGCGTGAAGCTCTCCGACGTCTACGGCGAGGGACCGACGGATGCGGACACGATGGAAGTCGCCTGCGAGGCGGCGGGCATCGTTTCTCAAACGATTATCGAGGGGCTGACGCACGCGAATCTGAAATGCGCGATCACGAACGCGATTCGCGCGACGCAGGTCGGCGTTCTCGGCGGCGTCGATCAGCTGCGCACGGGAAAGGTCGAAAAAATCGACACGCCGCTACTGAAATCGCTGCTCGCGCAGGGCGTCATTCCGCTCGTCGCGCCGATTCTGTGCGATCGCGACGGGAACTCTCTCCGCGTGAACAGCGACGCCGTCGCGGCGGAACTCGCCGCGGAACTGGGCGCGTCCAAGCTCATTTATCTGACGCCGTTCCCGGGGTTGATTCTCGACGGAAAAATTCAGGTCAACCTCAGCCTTTCCGCGCTGGAAAAAGCGTTGCAGAAAAAAGACGTGGAAATCGAGGAGCGGCTTCGCGGGAAGGCGCAGTTCGCCGTCCGCGCGCTGAACAACGGCACGCAGCGCGCGCACATTCTCGACGGACGCACCAACGGCGGGCTTCTCGCGGAAATTTTCGACAAAGTCGGCACGGGCTCGATGATTCACGCGAACGATTACGACTGCATCCGTCCCGCGAAGAAGAAAGACGCGCAGTTCATTTACAGCATCACGAAAAACGCCGTCAAAAACAAAAGCCTCGTCAAGCGTTCCCGCCATCTGATCGAGCTGCACACGGAAGATTATTTCGTCTACGAAATCGACGAAAGCATCATCGGCTGCGCCTGTCTGCGCCGCTTTGAAGATGCGCCGGAAACGGAAGAGCTCTGCAGCGTCTACGTCCAGCCGTTTTATCAGGACCGCGGCGTCGGGAAAAAACTCGTCGCCTACGCCGAACATCAAGCGCGGGAACGCGGCGTGCGGACGCTGATCACGTGCACGACGCAGACTTACGGATTTTTCAAAAGCGTGTGCGGGTTTCGGGACGCGTTGCCGGAAGACCTGCCGCCGTCGCGCCGCGCTGAACTCGCCGAAAACGGGCGCAATTCCAAGGCGTTGGTCAAAAAACTTTGAGCGATGTTCGGCGATTTTCAGAAAAGAATCATCGCGTTCGCGTTCACGTGTCTGGCGGGAACGGTCGTGCGACGGTGATTTCTTTTTTCGCTTTGGGAAAATGACGCGCCGCCGTGAAGTTCCGAATTTCGTTCCCGCGCCTGGGATTTCCCGCGGGATCGACGAACTCGCCGCATTTCTGGAACTGGAACGCGGGCTTTCGAAAAACACCGTTTCGAGCTACGAAAAAGACCTGCTTCAGTTCGGCGATTTTCTGCGTCGGCGGAACCTCGCGGGAACGTGGTCGTCCGTGCGTTCGGAGCATTTGTCCGCATGGCTCGCCGAACTCAACGACGACGGCGTTTCCGCCCGCTCCGCCGCGCGAAAACTCTCCGCCGTGCGCGTTCTGGCGAAACGCCTCGTCATGCTCGGCGAACGCGAGGACGATTTCACCGAAGTCGTTTCCCGCCCGAAAATCCGCCGCGCGTTGCCGGAGACGCTTTCCGTCGAGGAAGTTTCCGCGATTCTCGAAACGCCGATGCCGGACACACCGCAGGGACTGCGGGATCGCGCGATGCTCGAACTGATGTATGGCAGCGGGCTGCGCGCAAGCGAACTTTGCACGCTGGAAATTCAGGCGGTCAATTTCGCGGACGGCGTAGTTCTCGTGCGCGGGAAAGGTTCGAAAGAACGGCTCGTTCCCGTCGGACGCCGCGCGCTCGCCGCGATAAACGCGTATCTCGCCGAAGGCGGGCGTCCGCGCCTCGCGAAACCGCACACGGGAAGCGCGCTTTTCATCAGCACTTGGGGCAAGGCGATTTCCCGAAAAATGCTCTGGGTCATTTTGCAGGAACAGGTTTTCCGCGCGGGAATCGACAAGAAAATCCACCCGCACCAGCTGCGTCACGCATTCGCCACGCACCTACTCGCCAACGGCGCGGACCTCCGCGTCATTCAGGAAATGCTCGGACACGCGGACATCGGCACGACGCAGATTTACACCGCGGTCGACCGTTCCCGCCTCTCCGACGAACACCGCCGCACTCACCCCCGCGCGAAATCTTGACGCGCAGAGAAAACTCCGCAGCCGTTCCCGCCGCGCGGCGAAAGCCGTTTTTTTTCGGGAACGCCTCAATTGCATGGCGACGAAAAGACCCGCAGGAACGCGTTCCCGCAGGTCTTTTTTTTTCAACGAATTTTTTCCGCGCGAAACGGTCGTGTTTTATTTCGCGCGACGGCGGCGGCGCGAAACGGCGAGCGCGAGCGCGAGCGTTCCCGCGAAAAGACCGAACGCGCCCGGCTCGGGAATCGTCACCGTGAGAACGCCGTCGGCGTAGCCCACTATCCAAGCGGAATTCCAGCCTTCGCCGTAGGTGAAGCTGCTGCCGTCCGCCGCAAATTCGTTGTCGCCGAGCGAGACCGACGATTCTTCCCAGAGATGATAGGAAAGTGCCTCGCCCGCCGTAAGGCTCGCGATTTCGCTGAGCTGGCTTTCGGAAAGTTGTAGCGTAATTTTCGTTCCCGAAGCGAGCGTTCCCGCCGTCGTTTCGCTTTCCGCCTGCGCGGAAACTTCGTCGCTGAGCGCGAACGTCGAAATCGCGAACGTCGAAATCGCGGACGCCGAGGCGTCGCCGATGATCGCGGCTGAGGAGACGGCGTTCCCGCTCGTGGCGTTGTCGCAACGGTAAAGCTCGCTCAACACGAGGGTGATTTCGCTCTGCGAAAGCGTGACGCCGTTGCCGATCGAGAGTTGCCCGCCGTTGACGGTGATCGGACCGAGTCCGAGCGCGGTTGCGGTCTCGACGACGATTTTGCCTTCGGAAATCGTCGTGCCGCCGCTGTATTTATTGTCGCCGGAAAGGCGAAGCGTTCCCGCGCCGATTTTTTCGACGGAACCGGTCGTTTCTCCTTTGTCCGCCGTGCCGATCGTCTTGGACACGTCGAGTTTGGCGTCTTCGTTCACGACGTCGAACTGTAGCTTCGCGCCGTTCGCGAGTCCGATGCAGTAATCATTGACGGCGGAATCGGAATAATGTTCGAGCGTGTTCGTTCCCGTGCCGGAATAACGATAGATGCCCGTGCCCTCGCTGACGGTGAAGCTCCGTCGCGCGCCGCTGCCGGCGGTCTGCGTCTGCGTGACTTCGAGAACGCCGCCGTTGCTCAGATAAATGCGGTCGTTGTTGAAATTCGTGGCGAGATTCGTTCCCGCGCCCCAGCCGCAGTCCGCGATTCTGACGACGGCGCCGTCCGTTACCGTCAGGCGCGTTCCGGCATAAGAGCTGCTGCTCGTCACCGTCGGCGTTTGGTTTTGCGTCAGATCGAGGACGCCGCCGGAAACCACGATCGTTCCCGTGAGCAGCGCGTTCGTCAGCGTGAGCGTTCCCGCGCCTGTTTTCTGAACGGCGCTTGCCGTCAGCGCGTTTGCGACGTCGTGATTTTTCGCAAAATTAAAAATCACCGTTCCCGCGCCGCTGATGCTTCCCGTGCCGGAGACGTGCGAGGAATCCGCATAAGACGTTGCGCCGCCGTTGTCGGAAAATTCAACCGTGCGGTGGGTGCCGATTTGGAAGCCGCCCGTGAATTCGGACACGTCGCCGGAAAATACGAATTTGTCGGTAACCGTTCCCTTTGCGGCGGCGATGAACGCGCCGTCGCCGGTGATTTTTCCCGTGAACGTCGTCGTCGTGTTGGAATTGCCGTCGTTGAGGTAAATTCCATAATCGCGGCCGTTCGCCGCGTCCGCCGTGAGAATGAGATTCTGCGCGTAAACGTTGGAGCCGCCTTCGAAGAATGAATGCGAATCGCTGGTCCTGCAGCCCGCCGCGCCGACGAGCGTGATCGTCGCGCCGCTGTCCGCGAAACGGTTGAAGTTGATGCTCTGTCCGAGCGCCGCGCCGACGAACGTCCACGAAACGGCGGCGGAAGAACCGGAAACGCTCAGCGTTCCCGTTCCCGTTTTCGTGATGTTGCCGGAAAATCCGCTCAGATCGTCGATTGTGAGCGTTCCCGTGCCGCTCATGGAAAAATTGCCGTCGCCCGAAAGCGAGGAAACCGTTCCCGTCGTGCCGGAAAATTCCAGCGTTCCCGCGCCGGAATTGACGGCGAGCGCGCCGGAAACTTCGCCGGAGAGCGTGAGTGCTCCCGCGCCGACTTTCGTCAGCGTGTGCGTTCCCGTCGCGAGTGCGCCTGAAATCGTTCCCGTGTCGCCCTCCGCGACGAGCACCGCGGAATCGCCCGCCAGCGAAACATTGCCGGAAATCGTCGCGCCGGTGCTGAGGCGAAGCGTCGCCGCCTCGGCGTTCCCGTCCGTCCAGCTCGCGCCCGAAAGCGAAAAATTCGCGCTCTGGTCGACGCTCGCCAAGAATTGTCCTCCCGCATCGACGCGGACGCTCGAAGCGTTCGCCGCCGTTCCGTTGTCGACGTATTGTCCGTTGATGACGTGAAGTTCGCCGATGTCGGCCAGATTGAGCGTTCCCGAACCGCTCCAATCGACGCCGAGCGTTCCCGCGCCGCTGATTTCGCCTTGAAGCGTTTCCGCCGATTTGACGATGACTTCGCCGCCTGCGCCGATCGCCGTCGCGCCCGTGACGGAGACACCGGAGACCAGCGTCGTCGTGCTTTCGGAAACCTGTTCCAGTGCGCTTGCCGTGAGCGTGCTGTTTTCATCGGCGGCGCTCAGCGTATAATTTTGCGTGGAATCGAAAAGAAGCGTTCCCGCGGAAACGTTTCCGCTGATGCTCACCGTCGGCGTTCCGCGGTCGTTGAAAAGCGCGGTTTCGCTCGTGGCGGGAACGGCTTCGCCTTGCACGCCGAAAAGCTCGTCCGTCCACGTGTTTTCCGTTTCTGTGCCTTTCCAGACATAGATGCCGTCGTTGAGCGTGAACGTGACGAAAAGCCCGTTGCTCTTCTTGGAAATTTCGGCGGAGGAATAGGTATCGTCGTCGAAGCTCAGGCTGATTTCGCCGACGCTGCTCCAATCCTGATCGGAAAGCTGATAGGCGATGCCGTGGTCGATCATCGCGAGCGATCCCGTGATGCTGACGGACACGGACTGCGACGCGAATGCGTCGGAAATCTGAAGACCGCCGAGCGCGAGCGCGCTCGATTCGCTTTTCAGCGACGCTCCTTCAAAGGCGAGCACGCCGCCGTTGAGCAGGAGCGTTCCCGTGAAATTCGCGGAAGCCGAGGCGGAATCCGTCGCTCCGCGCACGAAAAAGTTTTTGCCTTCGTTCAGAGAAAACGTGTCGCCGAGCGTCAGCGTCGCGCCGCGCGCCACGGAAACCTCGCCGAAAACCTCGAGCGAACCGCCCGACGCGGGAGCGACGGTCAGCGTGCCGCCGAGCGCGAAAACGTCGTTGAGGACGATGGAGCTTCCCGTGAATTTCTGCGTTCCCGCGCCTGTTTTGACGAGGCTGAGACCGAAGCCGGTTTCCGCGTCGCCGACGACCGTTCCCGCGAACGTGTATTCGCCGCCTGCCGCCGTGTCGATCGTCAGCGTGCGCGCGCCGCCGTCCTGTATCCATGACGTCTGAAAAACGGAGGTCCACGTCGAACTTTCGCTCGTAACCTGGCGTTGCCCCGATGCGAGTGTTCCCGAAAAGAGCGCGGAATTTGTCGCGCTGTTGGACAGGCCGGCGATTTTAACTTCGTCCGCGTGAACGCCGAGCGCGAGAATCGCATCGCCTGATGTCTGCGCGTTGGTGATAACGGCGTTTTTCGCGATGTCCGCATTGGAAATGATGAGCGCGGTTCCGCGCCATTTTCCCGTGTCCGTTTGAGAAACCGCGAGCGTTCCCGCGAAGTTGCCCGCTTCGGTGCCTGTGCTGCCGAGTTCGAATATCGAAAAGTTGTCGGCATCGTGCGCGGCGTTGAGCGTGAGCGTCGCGGAAGAAACGTTTTCGTTCAGCGTCAGCGCGTTGACCGTCCAATCGCCGCCGTACCACGTTGTCTGCAACGTCGCGTCGCCGGCGAGCGCAAGTTCGCCGACGGTCGTCGCCTCGCTCGGCATTTTTCCCGAATATTGGGAAAGCGCCGAGCCTTGCGCCAGCTCGACGCGCGCCAACGTTTTCGAAGCGCCGCTTTCTGCCGCATCGTTGTAGATCTGCAACACGCCCTCGGAGATTTTCGCGTTCGCGATTGAAATGGAATCGCCGGAGAACGTGAGCGTTCCCGCGCCGGTTTTTTCAAGCGTTCCCGCTTCGGCGACGTTGACCGCGTTCGCGAACGTCAGTTCGGAAGACGCCGTCGAAATCACGCCCGTTTCGCCCGCGAGAACGGCGATCGTGCCGATGCCGGAAAATGCGTTCGAATTTGCGCCCGCGACGACGCCGTCTCGGAGCGTGAGCGTTTCCGCCACGACGGACGAACCGGAAAACACGAGCGTTCCCGCGCCGATTTTTTCGAGAGAGGAAACGGAGAGCGTTCCCGCGAGCGTCGTGCTTGCGTTCTCCGAGTTGACGACGAGCGTTCCCGCGCCCGCGGAATCGACGACGGAACCGCCGCTTTCGACGGAAAGGTTTTTCAGCGTCTGCGTCGTGCCGTTCAAGTCGATGACGCCGCCGGAGCTCACGGTCGTTCCCGCGGCTTTCGCGAGCGCGTTGTCATTGCCT
The DNA here is from genome assembly GCA_964633895.1 of uncultured Enterobacteriaceae bacterium. Lineage (GTDB taxonomy): Bacteria > Verrucomicrobiota > Verrucomicrobiia > Opitutales > UBA953 > Spyradosoma. Next base: position 8,068 of record CAZWIK010000025.1, read on the forward strand.
GCGGCGAAAGTCAGCGTGATGTCGCCTCCGGCGTCCGCGTCGGCGTCTTCCGGAAGTTTCGAGGAATCGAACGCCATGATGCTGACCGTTCCCGTGATTTCCGCCTGTTGCGCGAGCATGACCGCGCCGCCGGAATAAGTCTGCGCGTCGAGGACGAGGGCGTTCGTTCCGTTGGCGGCGAGTGTCTGCGAGAGAACGAGCGTTCCCGTCGTTCCGCCGAAGCGATACGCGCCGTTTTCCGCAACTTTGATTTCGCCCGTGAAAACCGTGTCGGCGTTCGCGCCGATGGAGAGTTCGCCGTATCCGGAAAGGTCGAACGTTTCATTCGCCTGCTCATCGACGAGCAAAACGCCGTTCGCGGCGGTCTGAATATTGGCGAACGCGGCTTGCGTCAGCCCCGCGCGGTTCGTGTAGGAAAGGTCGATCTGCGCGTTTCCGAGCGCCGCCGCGTCCGTATAGTTGAGCGTGATGCCGCCGATGAACGCGATCGTTCCCGTGAAATCGTTTGCCGTGTTCGCGAGCGTGACGACGCCTTTTCCGTATTTGTTGCCGAGGACGAGGTCGTTCGTTCCCGTGAGAAGAAAATTGACGACGAGCTCGCCGCCGCCGCCGCCGATCGTCCATTTTCCGTCGATCGCGACGAGCTGCTCCGTCGTTCCCGCCGCGCCGTAGTTCACGACGCAGCCTTCCGCCGCGCCGAGAATCACGCCCGAATGCGAGGAGGCGAGGTCGATCTGCGCCGCGCGGTCCTCCGTCAGCGCGAGAACGCCGGTCGAAGCCGCGTCGATGACGCCGAGAATTTCCGTGGAAGACCAGCACGAATCACCTTTGACGGCGAGCCAGCCTTTTTCTCCGACGAGCCATGCGTTTTGCGAAACGTCGCCGATCGACGCGCGCGATTCCGCGACGAGACCGCCGCTCGTCAGCGTCTTCGTTCCCGAGAATGTGTTGTTTCCGGAGAGCGTGAGCGTCGCGCCGTCGGTTCCGAGCGCGACGGAGACGTTCCCGTCGCCGGAGATGTTTCCGGCGTAAGTCTGCGCCGCCGACACGCCGTCGCCGTATTCGATTTTGAGCGAAGCGTTCCCGCCGGTGAGCGCGATGTCACCTTTCAGCCCGAAAAAGTCCGCGATCGCGTTCGTGTCTTCGAGCGTTTGTCCGCCTTCGATGTATTCGTAGCGGTATTTCACGCCTTCGCGCATGATGAATGTTCCGCCGTCCTGCACGGTGACGTTGCCCGTGAGCCGCGCGTGGCTGTCGAGCGTGAACGACGCGCCGTTTTGGATTTCGACGTCCGTCTCCATGTCCGCGTAATGCCAGTCGTCCGTGTTGGAAAAGCGGGCGTTGTTTTTTCCCGTGGCGGAGCCGAGACCGTGAACGGTGTTCGTGCCGACGAGCGAGACGTTCCCGCTCGCGACGGTGATGCCGCTGTCGGCGTTTTTGAGATTTGTGTAGATGCCGTGCATCGTCAGCGACGAGCCTTCGCCGCCGTTGTAAACGAATTTCAGCGCGGAGTTTTCCGTGTCCGCGAACGAGCCGAGCCACGTCTGGTCGCCGCTCTGCGTCCACGTCAGCGTGGTTGTCGTTCCCGCCTTGAGATTGGCGATAATCGCGCCTTCGTCGAGCGCGTGAATCGTAAAGCCCTCGGCGGAAGCGTCGTTGTCGTTGTTCCACGTCATGGAATTGCCGTTCATGTCGAGCAGCCCGCCGCGAAATCCGAACGTGAAGTCGCGCTTGATTTGTCCGATGCCCTGAATGACGACGGTCGTTCCGTTGTTGGCGAGAACGTTGTAGGCGGCGTAGCCGTTTTCTCGGTTCAGATACGTCGTGCCGTTCCCGCCGAGATTCAGCAGTGCGTCGTTGTTGCCCGTGCCTTCGATGTATAAATCCCCGTCGCCGATTTTGCGCCATTCGCGCATGTAGTCGGACGGATTTGTCAGCTGCAGATGGACTTCGACTCCCGCGTCGACGACGTAGCCGGCGGAGTTCAGCAACGCGCCGGTGTTCTCCGCCGCCGCGGAAACCGTGAATTTTGCCGTTTCCGCGCCGTCCGCCTTGCTGAACTGCACGTAGCCGATGCCGAGATCGACGGTATCCGCGAGAATGAGCTGCTGCGTTTCCGTCGCGGACGCCGCTTTGAACACGAGGTTTTCCGTGTAAAACAGGTCGGCGTAGGAAAGGTCTTTGCCAGAGCCGCTGGAACTCGCGTTCAGATACGTTCCGTCGTAGCTGTACCAGTTGTCCGTGTCCTTGATCGAATTCAGATCGAGCCACGTGTGCGTTCCCGATTTGACGCCGACGAAACTCTGCAACGTCTCGCCGTCGGCGTTCGTCACCGTTCCCGTCCACAGCGTCGTGGAAACGTCGTTCGTCGAATCGGAATACGTGGTTTCGGTTTCCGTCGTCACGCCGTTGATGTAGACGATGTTGTCCGCGCCGATTTCCACTTTTTTGTCGAAAGACGCCATCGTTTCCGCCGTCCATTCCGCTGCGCCGCGGGATTGCGACATCATAGTCGTCTTGTTGATGGATTGTCCGGCGTTCAAATATTCGTATTGCTGCGTGTTTTCGTTCCAGACCCAGGTCGGGCTACCGGAATCGCCCTCCAACATCGCATACGGGAGCGGTGCCGACGTGCTCACGCCGGAAGCGGAATAGTCGAGAAAAGTGAATGTGGAAAACGCGCCGTCCTCCGCGTTGTAGTTTCCGACGGAAAAGGTCATTATGCCGCCGGTGATGTAGACGTAGGCTCCCGCGGTGTTCGTGTAGCTGCCGTCGTAATTGGAGACCGCCATCGTTCCCGAGCCCGAGCGATACATAAGCTGTCCCGCGAGCGTGCCGCTCGAAATGCCGGAATAATCGCCGTCGGCGGAACCGTAGACGACCGATCCCGTGACATCGGTGAGCAGTTTGCTTTGGCGCGTGATTTTATAGTCGTTGGACGGTGTGAGCAGAAATGTGTCGTTTTCGCTGGTGCGGTATTCGATGCCTTGATAATGAATCGCGTTGGACGAGCCGATGTAGTTCCCCGTGTAGGTGTTGTTGTGAACGCCGTTGTGCTGAACGGTCGCGTAAAAGTTGTAGCCGATCGCCGCGCCGTAGCCTTCGTCGTTCTGACTTGAAAAATCGATCATGCCGTGTAGCAGCGTGTATTCCGCCTGTCCGCCCGTGTAGGAAATTTTCACGCCGTCCGCGTTCAGATAAGCGAGCAGGGCGTTCACGTTGCCCGTCGCGTAGCGCCCGCAGTTTTGTCCGAAATCCGTGTAGGTGATGAGCGACGCGTCGCTGTGATTGATCGCCCCGCGCGCGGGAACGGAAACCACCACCGCCGACGGCAACAGCACCGCCGCCGGAATCAGCGTTTGCAAAGAAAGGGAACGAGGAAATTTTTTAAACATTTCCGCCCAAAATACACGAAAACCACGCCTCCTGACAAAAAAAACGCGCCCTTAGACCGGGTTTTCGGGAACGTGGTAAGATTTTTTTATTTCAAAGATTTTCCGCGAGCAGGGCGAGCGCGGCGGCGACCGCCTGCGTCCGAATTTCGGCGCGCGACGCGTTGTTTTTCGCCTGAAAGCGAACCGCCCGCGTTCCCGCCGGCGAATGCAGCGCGATGAAAACCGTGCCGACGGGCGTTTTTTCCGTGCCGCCGCTCGGTCCGGCGACGCCCGTCGTGCTGAGCGCGAAATCCGCGCCGAATTTTTCCGCCGCGCCCCGCGCCATGGCGATCGCGCATTCCTCGCTGACGACGCCGAAGCGCGCGATGAGTTCCGCGGGAACGCCGAGCAGGGCGGTTTTCGTGTCCGTCGCGTAAGTCGTCGCGCCGCCTCGGAAAAACGAGCTCGCGCCGGCGGGTTCGGTCAGCGCTCCCGCGAGAAGCCCGCCCGTGCAGGATTCGGCGACGGCGAGCGTCGCGCCGCGGGAACGCAGTTTTTCAGCGATGATTTTAAGCGGAGAAGTCATTGGCGTAAGCGATTTTTCCGATTTTCGCGCAGCCGGGCAGGGCGCGGATTTTTTTCAGAATTGCGCGTTTGCGGAATTCGAGTTCGTTGCGAGCGACGGCGCTTTCGCAGGCGATGACGAGCGTCGTCATGCCGTCGCGCAGCTCCGCGGGAACGCATCGCGCGGCGAGTTCCGCGGGAACGACTTTTTCCCAGTTTTCCCGCACGACCGACTGAATGCTGCCGCTGAAAATTCCGCGCGAGCGCAGAATGCCGTCGAGCGTATCCGCGGGAACGACAAATTCTCGGTTCGTCGTGAACGCCGCTTCTTCCGTGCGTCTGAATTTTCGGGCGGCGGATTCGCTCCCGCCTTTTTTCGCGACAATGGTCGCGGGATCCGGCATCTGTTCCTCGGGGAGTCCGCGCAGGCGCGCGAGGAGATTCCGCGTGCTCCTCGGGAAATGTTCGCGCGCGACGTCCGCGCAGAGCCGCCGTTGCAGGATTTTCGGAAGCTCGTCCAGAGTGTCGATGACGGAAACGCGTTTCTGCGGCGGTGCGCCGTCGGGTCTGCGCGTTATCCAGACGGCTTCCGCGCCGAGTTCGTAGGCGGGAACGATGTCCGCGGAAAGCGAATCCCCGACGTGGAGCAGCTCGCCGCGCCGGATTTTCATCGCGAGGCAGACGTTGTCGAACGCTTTCGCGTCGGGCTTTGCCAGCCCCGTTTCCGAGGAAATGAAAATTTTGTCGAACAGCGGCGCGAGACCGAGTTTTTCCAGCGCGTTGCGCCAGCGGGAATCGCCGTTGGAAAGCGCGACGCAGCGCAGACCGAGGAAGCGCGCCGATTCCAGCGCTTTTTTCGCGCCGCGCATTGCGCGCCACGTTCCCGCATCGGCGAGGCGGCGGTAAACGGTTTCGCAAACGTTTGGGAAAATCGCCGTCGGCACCGTTCCCGCGAAAATTTCCCAGAGCATCGCTCTCCAGTAGTCGCGGGAACGCGCTTCCGAGACGGGCGAAAAACCGTTCGCGCGGATGATGCGCCGCGCCTGTTTTTTTCTTTCGTCGAGCGTGTCCGCCGAAAGTTCTTCCCGCACGCCGGCTTTCCGCGCCGCGTCCGCGCAGATTTTGCCGAGCGACGGGGAAAGCGCAAGGAGCGTTCCCGTGAGGTCGAAGGAAATGACGCGGATCTGCGGCATGTGGCGCGCGATGAGGATTTTTCGGCGGCGGGAACGCGCGGGAATCAGTCTTCCGCGAGCGCGGTCAGCGTTTCCCGAAATTTCTCCGCGAGCGTCTTCGCCGGAATGTGTTCCCACATTTTGTCGTAGGTGATGAATTTCGGGTCGATGTCCACGCGCGAGAACGGGAGCGGAATGTAGAAGCCGTCCCACGTTTTGAGGCGAAACGCGCAATGGAATTTCGACGGTACCATGACGACCGTGCAGTGCGTGATCTGTGCGAGCAGTGCCGTTCCCGGGTTGAAGCGGTAGACTGGACCGCGCGGTCCGTCGGGCGTGATCGCGATGTCTTCGCCGACGGCGAGTTTTTTGTGAATTTCGAGCATCGCCTGACCGCCCCGTCTGCCGGAGCTGCCGCGGATCGCGCCGATGCCGAGCATTTTGAAAAACGCCGCGAGCCATGCGCCGTCGCTCGACGGGGAAACGAGACCGTTCACCTTGCTCCATTTGCGGAAGCGGCGGTGAAGCTCGGTCGCGATCAGAAGCCGATTGTGCCAGAAAACGATGATGAGCGGATTTTTGTCGGAAAAAATCGCCTGCCGGACTTCCGGGCTGACGCGTATGCGCAGCGTCCGCAACCAAAGCCGCAGCAACAGGCTCAGCGGAAACAGGAGCGCGAGCTTCCACAGCGGAATCTCGCGGACGCGGCGTTGGTAGGCTTCGTCGTAAGGGCGCCGCGCGTTCGGCTCGTGCTGCGGGTGATTTTCGCTCATAAAGGCAGAACCGCAAAATGCACTTTCCGCTTTAAAACCGCAAGCGGGAAGTGCGCCGGATTTTTTTTGCGAATAACGCGGGAACGCGAAAAAAAAAGCCTGCGGGAGCGCGTCTGCTGTAAACGCGTTTTTTTCTCTCCGGGAAAAAAAATTACGCCTTTTTGCGGGAACGCCGCCGGCGCGACGCCGCGAACGCAAGCGCGAGCGTTCCCGCAAAAAGACCGAACGCGCTCGGCTCGGGAATCGCGAGAATCGCGTTGATCTGGTCGGCGTATTGGGAAAGGTCGGCAAAATAGGTGTAGCAAACGAGGGCTTCGCTGTCCGAAGCATTTTCCGCGTAGCCGATCGTCGTCGCTCCGCTAGCCGTCATGCCGACGGCGATCAGCGTTCCCGCGACGAGCCACGCGTTGTTCGCATAAACGAAAACGCCGCTTCCGGAATCGCTGGAACAACCTTGGAAAGAATTTCCCGTGTTTGAAAAATTTTCGGCGTAGCACAGCGTGGTGCCAGTGGAGGATGAGACCCATGTCTTGCTGTAATATTTGCCGTCGCTGACGATATAGTCCGGATTGAATAAAGCCCATTCTTTTTGGCGCGTTCCCGCGGAATAAGATTTTCCGATGCTCGAAGAATAGCCCGTGCCGACGACGTAAGCGTTGCGCACAAAAGTCTGCCCGTTTGTACTTTGGATGAACATCGAGTCGGTAAGAATGCCGATGGTGCCGAGCGCGTCCAAATAGGCGCATGTCTGCACGTCTCCCGAAACGGCGACGATTTTGAGGTCGGCTTTCGTGCCGTCCGAGTCGGCAAGCTGCGTGGAGCTCGATGAATTGACGGTCAGCGTGTAAGACGTGCCGGACGCTGCGGAAATGGATGCCGACGAGCCGACGTTGACGTGGTTCGCCGTCAGAATGTAATGCGTGCCGTTCCCGTCTTTCCCGAGATACGTTCCCGTGCCGCCGGCAAGCTGAACCGTCCGATTCCAGATTTCAGAAATGTCCTGACCCACCGTGCTGCAAACCGTGTTGTGCGTTTCCGTTCCGCTTACGGAGGCGACCATGGCGTTTGCCGCGGGAACGGCGGCGAAGACGACGGCGACGAGCGTTCCCGCAAGCGCGGCAAATTTTTCGGAAAGGGGCAACTTTTCGGCGTTCATGAGGAGAAATGAGGAGATATTCGGACGTGGAATTTTATTTTAAAAATAACAAACGCCTCGGGCATTTTAAAGTTTTAAAACAAAACGGGTGTCGGCGGGCGTCGGCGGAAATTTTTTCCGTAAAATTGACGTGCGAAGCGCGCGGGAATCGTGATAGACTGCAAAGAATCAGAAACCCATTTCCAAATTTTCTATGAACACGAACAGTTGTGAAGAGCTTGCCGCCGCGACGGGCTTGAAACCGGAAACGCTCGCGAAAGCCGATGAAATCGTCGCAAAATATCCGCAGAAGCGCAGCGCAACGCTCCCGCTTCTCCACCTCGCTCAGGAAGAATTGGGCTTTATCACGGACGCGGCGATGAAGTGGATCGCGGCGAAACTCGAAATCGAGCCGATCAACGTTTACGAAGTCGTGACGTTTTATCCGATGTTCCGCCTCGCGCCCGTGGGCAAGCGCCATGTGAAAGTCTGCCGCACGCTGTCCTGCGCGCTTCGCGGGAGCTACAAAACGATGGAAGCGCTGGAAAAGGAATTCGGGTGCAAGCGCGGCGAAACGAGCGCCGACGGGAACGTCACGCTGGAATTCGTCGAATGCCTCGCGTGTTGCGGCACGGGACCGGTCGTGCAGGTCGATCATCTGCTTTACGAAAAAGTGACGCCGGAAAGCGTTCCCGCGCTCGCGGAAAAAATCCGCGCAAGCCTGAACGATCCCGCCTACGGCAAGGGCGAACCCGATTTCTCGAACCGCGCCGAATGGCTCGGCTGAAACGGGATTTCGCCGAATCGAAATTTGAGAACCGAAAGTTGAAACCGACAAGAAGATCATGGACAATTTAAGCAAAGCGGCTCACGCGAAGGAAACGCGCATCGTTTACAAGCGCCTCGGCGTTCCGGGCTACACGACGGACATCGACTGCTACCTCAGAAACGGCGGCTACGAGACGCTGAAAAAAGCCCTCGCGGCAGGCGATCCCGCGGCACTCTGCGTCGAAGTCGAAAAGGCGGGAATCAAAGGGCGCGGCGGCGCGGGCTTTCCCGCGGGAATGAAGTGGAAATTCCTCGACCACAAGTCCGGCAAGCCGATTTATTTCGTCGTGAACGCCGACGAATCCGAGCCGGGAACGCACAAGGATCGCTGGGTGATTTATTACGACCCGCATCAGCTGATCGAAGGTCTTGTGCTTTGTTCTTACGCGACGCAGTCGAAGCAGGCGTTCATCTTCATCCGCGGCGAATTTCAACACGGCGCGAAAATTCTGGAAAAGGCGATCGAGGAGGCGCGCGCGAAAAATTTTGTCGGAGAAAACATTCTCGGCAGCGGATTTTCGCTCGAAATCGTCGTTCATCGCGGCGCGGGAGCGTATGTCTGCGGCGAGGAAACGGGGCTGCTCGAAGCGCTCGAAGGCAAGCGTGGGCAGCCGCGCATCAAGCCGCCGTATTTTCCCGCCGTGCTCGGGCTTTACAATTGCCCGACGGTCGTCAACAACGTCGAAACCGTCTGCCAGTGTCTGAACGCGATCGGCATGGGCGGCGAAAACTACGCGAAAATCGGCGCGAAGGGCGACCCGGGAACGCGCATCATGAACGTTTCCGGACTCGTTGCAAAGCCGGGCATTTTTGAAATCGCCACGGGAACGGTAACGGTCGGCGAACTGCTCAACGAAATGTGCGGCGGTCCGCTTCCCGGACGCAAATTCAAGGCAATCATTCCGGGCGGCTCGTCGATGAAGCCTCTGCGTTTCGACGAAAAATACAAAATCAAGGACGCCGACGGGAACGAAAAAGAAGTCGCGCTGGAAGACGTGCCGCTCGACAATCCAAGCCTGATGGCATGCGGTTCGTCCATCGGCACGGGCGGCGTGATCGTTTTCGACGATTCCGTCGAAATGATTCAGGCGATCGCGAATCTGAACGCTTTTTACAAACACGAATCCTGCGGGCAATGCACGCCCTGCCGCGAAGGCTCGGTTTGGATGTCGCGCATCACCAAACGCATCTGCGACGGGAACGGCGTTCCCGAAGACATCGACACGCTCAAAGACATCGCCGACACCATCTGCGGGCGCACGATCTGCGCGCACGGCGAAGGCGAGGCATGGCCGGTTCAGGGCGGAATCGCGAAGTTCCGCGACGAATATCTCGAATCCATCCGCCGCCGGAGCAAGGGCGAGCCGTCGCCTTTCGAAGGCTATCCGCTGATTTAAAAAAATTGCGGGAACGCGAGGCGCGCACCGCTCATTTTTCGGAGGTTTTATGGAAGAAATCAGAGAGAAAGAAAACGACGTTGAAAAAAAAGAAACTCCCGCGGCGGAAACGGACGCGGCGGGAACGCGCACGGATCCCGAAGCGGACGCGGGAACGCCTCCCGCTCCCGCGAAGAAGCGTTGCCGTCTGAAACGGATTCTGCTTTGGTGCGCGGCGGCGGTCGCGTTGCTCCTCGTCCTGCTGCTTATCGTCGTCGCGTTCCTTCTGGGACCGATCGTGAAATTCGGCGCGAACACGTTCGGCGCGTCGATTCTCGGCGTGGACAAATTCAGCATGGAATCCGCGAAAATTTATCCGTTCGCCGGACACGCGCATTTTGAAAAAATCCTCATCGGCAAGCCGCTCGCCGAGGGCGCCGAATTTTCTTACGACGTGTTTTCCCTCGATCTGATCGACATCGATTTCGATATGTCCTCGCTTTTTTCCACGAAAAAAGTTTTCGAGAACATCGAAGTCCGCAACTTGTCCGCAAATTACGAACAGCTTCTCGCGGGAACGACGAACGTCGATGTGCTGATGAAAAATCTGCTCGGCGAGCCGAAGCCAGATTCTGCAGAGAAAGAAGAAGCCGCCGAGAACGAGGACGCCGCCGAGCCGCAGGAGATCTTCATCGGCGCGCAACGGCTCGTGATTTCCGACGTGAAGCTCGCCGCGTATCTGCGCGGAATGCCGGTCGCCTTCCCCGCGATTTCCGCGGATTTCAGCGACGGAATCGGCATGGACGAGGATCTGACGCCCGTCGTGTTCGGCATGAAAGTCGGCGGGGACTTCGTGAACGTCATCGAATATTTCCGCAATTCCATGCTCGGGGATGCGGCGGGCGCGGCAGTCGGCGCGGTTTCCGACGCGGCTTCCGCCACCGGCGA
>CAZWIK010000025.1:18337-23630 GCA_964633895.1 uncultured Enterobacteriaceae bacterium
TTTTTTTTGATGGAAGACGCGCCTGCAGAAACGAAACGGAATCGGCAGGCGCTTCTTGCTGCCGTTTATCGCACGTGCCCGCGCCGCCGCGCCGCGCTCGCCGCGCTGCTGACGCTGCTGATTCATTTTTCCGCTTACGAATTCGCGCCGGAAACGCTCGCGGTGCTCTCGCGCACCGTCGTTCCCGCGAAGCCCGTCGAGCTGGCGCGCGCGGAGGAGCTGGAAAAAATTCCGGAAGAACTTTTGCCGGAAGAATTTCGGAAAAAGCCGCAGTTCGTTCCTGTGAATCCGAACGCGCCCGTCGCGACGCCGAGTGACACGCCGAATTTTTCCGCCGCGAATCAACGCGCGGCGCAGGAAACGCCCGATCCGGATTCCCGCGACCGCACGCCGACGAATGACGGCGAGCTTGAAGATTCCGCGGCAGTCTCGGACGACGCGCTCCCGCCGGAACTTCTCCCTCCGGAGCTTCGCGTTCCCGCGCCCGCCGAGCCGCATCGCGCGAGCTCCGAGGCGGAAACGGGAACGGGTGATTCGGGGAAAAAACAGGGTGCGGACGCGCCCGCTTTTTCCGCGGGAACGCTGGCGCAGGGCGACGAAGCGGCGGAAAACGGCAACGGCGAAGAAGCCGTCGTTCCCGAGCCCGCGCCGCGCCCGACGGTGCTCCCGCCTCCGGGGCTGAAATCCATCACGATGCGCAGCAACACGTCCGTGAACGAAATCGGCGTCTGCTCGCTCGATGCGAAATACAGCGAGTTTGGCGACTACACACAGCGAATGCTGGAAGCGATTCAGGCGGCGTGGTATATCGCGGTGCGGCGTTCGTCCATCGTGCAGCCGCCCGCCGTCGTCGTCGTGGAATTCACGTTGCATTCCGACGGCACGGTGGACGGCGCGCGCATCGTCAGCTCCGGAGCGTCCGCCGCCGCGACTTACGCCTGCCTCGACGCCGTGGAATCCCGCGCGCCGTTCGCGCCGTGGCGCGCGGACATGGTTGCGCTCGTCGGCAAAGACAGCGAGGTCTCGCGCATTTCTTTTTATTATCGGTGAGGGAAAAAAAGCGATGGAATCCGCAGACGAAATTTTCGGAAAAGAACTCGCGGGAACGCTTCCGCTCGGGCGCGGCGTCAGAATCGTCGCGGCGAATGCCGCCGGAATTTTCGCACTCGAAAAACCCGCGGGAACGCTTTCGCACCCGAACGCGTCCGGCTTGGCGGCGGCGCGGAACGCGCTTTTCGTCGCCGATTACAGTTTGAAGAGCGAGTGTTATGCCTGCCGCGTCACGGGCGGGAAAATCCGAAAAATTTACGTGCTGAACCGGCTGGATTCGCCGACGAGCGGCGTCGTGCTCGCCGCGACGGACGAAAAAATCGCCGCTGCCGCCCGCCGCGCGTTCGTCGCGGGAACGGTGCGGAAAATTTACTGCGCGCTGGTCGCCGGTTCGCCCGTTCCCGCGCAGGGCGTCTGGAAAAATTTTCTGAAACGGGAACGTTCCCGCGACGGCTCGCTGCGCGTGCGCGAATGCTCCGAGCGTTCCCGCGACGCGCTTTTTGCCGAAACGCGTTATGCGGTCTCGGCGTCGGGAACGCTCGCGATCGGCGGTGCCCGCCCGCCCGTGGGAACGTTGCTTCGCCTCGAACCGAAAACGGGACGCACGCACCAACTCCGCGTGCAGTGCGCGCTGCGGAAAATTCCGATTCTCGGCGACAAGACCTACGGCGATTTTTATCTCAATTCCCGCCTCGCGGAATGCGGCGTTCCCGCCGCGCGGAACCGTCTGTTCCTGCATTCCGAAGAAACGGAAATCGCGTTCCCGTGGCGCGGCGAAACGCTGAGATTTTCCGCGCGCGCCGAGCTTCCCGCCGAATTTTCCGAAATATTTCTACCCGCGTAGAAAATTTTCGCGAAGCGGGAAGGGGGTTTCGGTGCGCCTACGGTTTTGTCGGCGCGTTTTCCGTCGAAGCGGTTTTTTGAATGTCAAAAACCGTGAACCGCGAAATCTTTTGTTTGCGGATCAAACGGTATGCCTCCGTGTTTTGAAGCCAAGCCGGATTTTTTTCGCACAAGACTTGCTCGCACCATAACGTCTGGCTGTCCCCTGATTTTATCACATCGCCGATATTCGTTTTCCCGTCATCGAGCGCGAAGCGAATTTTATCTTGATCGCGGAGCCTCACCAGCATATCGGAAATATTCCATGCGCGCCCCGGCTCAGCCACGAAAAGCGCGTTTTGCGACGGATATTTTTTGACGGCATTTTTGTATCCCGGAAAAATCTGTTCCACTTGCGAAATCGGCGAGGCGAAGTATTTTTTTGTGCCGATTGCCCATGTGCCTTTCGCTGTCCACGCGCAAACGGCGTAGGAAACGATCGTTCCCGCGATGAACACGGCGCGCTTCCAGCCGCGGCATTTCAGCGCGACCCACGGAATCAAAAGCGCCAAAATCGAAGCCATCGACATGATGTAGCGCAAGGTTTTGTAAGGCGCCAAAAACATGCACGCGCACGACCACGCGAGCGCGATGCCGACCAAAATCAGCGGCAACCAATCCTTCAGCGCGTCGCGCGTCGGCGTCCTGTTTTCGGTCGCGTTCGCGTCTCCGTCTCCGTCGCGTTCCCGCCGCGTATCGAAAAAGTAGCGCCACGCGCCGAACGCGACCAGCAGCGCGATGACCGGCACGTAAAAAAGCCCGTCGCAAAGCGACGCCGCGACGGCTTCAAATGAACTTTCGAGATTGGAGCCGAGCGTTTCCAGCGCGAATTTCCCCGCGGCTTCTTTTCCGCGACCACTGTGAAATCCGTTGAGGTAATCCGGATAGATCACGGAGGCGATGCCGACGGCGACGACGAAAATCGCGACCAAAAACGGCACGCTCCGCCGCTCGTTTCCGCGCCACGCGAAGATTGCGAGCAAAACAAAAATCAAAATCACGTAAACGACGGCAAAATACGCCGTGAGCAAGGTCAGTGCCGTCAAAAACGCGTAAACAAAGAGATTTTTCGGCGTGACGATCGGCACGTTCCCGCGCAATTTTTCAATCAAAACGACCGCGCCGAGCGTGAAAAGCACGAAAAACGGTTCTTGCAAGGCGTAAGGGCGCATGAAAATCGTGTCGGAAATCGCGGCGGTGCAAAGCGTTCCCGCGACGAGTCCCGCGCAAATCGCCGCCTTGTTTTCCTTACCGAAAAGCCGTTTCAGGAGCGCGACCAACGCTAAAAACGTTCCCGCGAAAAACACGAAATTTAGCGCGCAGCCGTGCCATTTTAGCGAGCTGAAAGAAGTCTTACCGTCGTTTCCGATCCACCACAGGCGCAACAGCGAGTAGTAAAAATTCGTGTGCGGCGCGTCGTGGTTGTCTTTGCGCAAATTTTTTACCGTATCGACGGCGGCGCCGAGCGACGGATCGCAAGCGAGGCTGCTCTCTTTCAATTCCTTGCCGGTGTAAACTCTGGAAACGCCGCCGTTTTTCCGCGCGTCTTCGAATCCCGGATTTTTCGGACGGTAAAACGCCAATTCCAGAGAGAGCGTTTCGTCCAAATGGAGCGTTTCTTTCTTTTCTAACCAATACAAGCGCGCACCGACGGCGACGCAGAAAATGAGTGCGCACCACGCCCAGAGCGGAATGCGAGAACAGACGGTTTCAAGTTTTTTTAGCATAGTTTTTGAGGATTCGGGTTGTCGGATTTCGTTTTTTAAATTTATTTTGCAAATGCGGCGCGGGAACGGATTTCAGTGGCGTTCCCGCACAAGGTAGAACGGGCGCCGCTTGGTTTCGACGTAAGTTTTCGCGAGGTATTGTCCAAGAATGCCGATCGTGAGCAGCTGGACGCCGCTCGTGAACAACAGCAGGCAGATCAGCGTCGGCCAGCCCCACGCCATCGACCAGCCGCAGAGTTTAAGCACGACCGTTGCGACGACGCCCGCGCACGCTCCCGCCGCGAAAAGCATTCCCGCGACGGACGCGATTTGCAGCGGCACGGTCGAAAACGCGACAATGCCGTCGAACGAGTAAAAAAGCAGTTTGCGAAACGACCACTTGGTGGCACCGGCGGAGCGTTCGACGTTTTCAAACGCGAACCATTTCGTCTTAAAACCGACCCACGAATAAATGCCTTTGGTGAAGCGATTGCGTTCCCGCAGAGAGAGCACGGCGTCGACCATCTCGCGACGCATGACGCGGTAATCGCGCGCGCCGGAAACGATTTGCGCGTCGGAAATGCGAGCCATGACACTGTAAAACTTTTTTGAAAGAAAGGAACGGATCAGCGGCTCGCCTCGGCGGTCGGCGCGGCGCGTGGCGGCGCAGTCGAAGCCTTCGCGCGTGACGGCGTTCCAGAGCTGGGGAAAGAGCGCGGGCGGATCCTGCAAATCGACGTCCATCGTGGCGACGACGTTCCCGCGCGCCGTTTCGAGACCGGCGAGCAAGGCGGCTTCTTTGCCGAAATTGCGCGAGAAACTCACGTAGTGAACGCGCGTGTCTGCGGCGGCGAGCGCACGCATTTTTTCGAGCGAAGCATCGCGGGAACCGTCGTCAACGAAGACGATTTCAAAAGAAATTTTGAGCGGTTCGACGACGCGCCGAAGCTCTTCGTAAAAAATCGGAATCGTCTCGGCTTCGTTAAAACAGGGAACGACGAAAGAGGCATCGGGAACGCCGCCCGCGGGAACGGTCGCGTTGTTCGCAAAGGCGGAAGCGGAATCTTGTGCGGAAGGCGTTTTCATTGTTTTTTAAAGACGAAGCAGAGCGAAAAAATGTAGTTGGCGACGATGACGACGATGCCTGAGGCGATTTTCCAAAACCAATCATTCCCGCCGAGGCAATCGACGAAAAACCACATCATGAAAATTTCGATCGCGCCGGACGCGAGGCGCGCGACGACGAAGGCGGTGAGTTCGCGCAACACAAGGACAAGCGCGAGCGATTTTGAGCCGAAAACCCAAAGTTTATTGGTAAAAAACGCGAACAAGACGGCGACGATCCACGCGAGGACACTCGCGGGAACGACCTTCATGCCGAGAACGCGCGTCGCAAGCGCATAGGCAACGAAATTGACGAACGTCGTCGCGCAACCCCAGAAAATGTAGGCGGCGAGTTCGCGCAGCTTCTCCGGCGACGGAAAACGGCGCGCGACGGCTTGCGGGAGAACGCCTTTTAGAAACGCGGCGACGCGTGCGCCGAACGCGCGCGCGGCGGGATTCGCGTTATTTCCGCGAAATAACGGGGGGGGGGTATTCGCGCGCGGCGTTTACGCGGGAACGCGCGGCGGTGCCGGCGCGGGTTTCTCTGTTGA
>CAZWIK010000026.1:0-23517 GCA_964633895.1 uncultured Enterobacteriaceae bacterium
TTTTTTTCGGGAACGCAAATTTTTCCGAAAAGCTCTTGCAAAAGAAAGCTTCGGGGCGTTCAATAATCCGCGATATGTCCCAATCTGATTTGACAGACTACATTCCGGTTCTCGTCCAAGTGATCATCGGGTGCGTTTTGCCCGTGGCGATCATCATCGCGAGTCATATTTTCGGGCAGAAAGGGCATTCCAACCGCTCGCAGAAGCTTCCCTACGAATGCGGGCTGAAAGGCGAGGGCACGGTTCATCCGCGCTTTTCCGTGCGTTTTTATCTGACGGCGATGTTGTTCATCCTTTTCGACATCGAGGTGGTTTTTCTCATTCCCGCGGCACTGATTTACCGCGAGTTTCTTTCGCAAGGGCTGGGGCTGACGATCATCTGGTCTTTGGCGGTGTTCATAGGAATTCTCATCTTCGGCCTGTGGTATGAGGTGAAAAAAGGCGCGCTCGACTGGGAGCGATAAAATTTTCACGGCAGGTCGGATTCAAAAATCCCGCCTGCTTTTTTTTATTTTAAACAATTCAAAAAAAAACAATTCGCCATGCGCATCGATCGATTTTTATCGAAAAACAGGATTCTCGATTTGAAGAGCCGGGATTTCTCTTGCGCGCTGGACGAACTGCTCGCCGTCGCGTTGCCTGCGGGAACGCCCGCGGAAAAGCGCGTGCAGCTCCGCGACGCGCTGGTCGCGCGGGAGGCGCAAATGCAGCGGCGCGTCGGCGAATGGGCGTCGGTTCCGAACATCCGCACGCCGCTCGTGCAGAACACGGTCATCGCCGTCGGGCGGCTTCCGCGTCCCGTTCCCGCGACGGGCGAGAATCCGGCGTCGAAGGACTCCGGTTCGGCGTTTGCGCCGCGCGTGATTTTTCTCGTTCTCGCGTCGGAGTACGGACGCAATTTTCACGCGGTGCTTTCCGCGCTTTTTCACGAATTGGAAGGCAAAAATTCTTCGACGATCGATGCGGCGGAGGATTTGAAATCGCTCCGGAACGTCGTGTCGCAGATTTTCAAAGTGGCGGCGAAAGCCGCGCGCCAGCAGGACACAGCCTGGAATCGCCGCTTCGCGAAAACGGCGACGAAGCTTGCCGAAATGACGCGTTGCCGCGTGCTTCTGTTTTTCGCGGACACGTTCTCCGCGCCTGTCATTCTGTCGGATCAGAAAACGGACGCGTTCCGCACGATCGTCGTTTCGGGAACGAAGACGGATTACACGTTTCTGTCCGGCGCGAAACCGGAAGTCATCAACGTAAGCTCATTTGCTTCGCACCGGATGTCTCAACTCCGTGCGGCGCTGTTTGTCGGGCTTATGCGCGGGAGCATTTTGTCGACGGATCGCGTGTGTTGTCTCGGCGGGAACGACGGGAGCAATCGGCTCGATTCTCTGATCGTGATGGAAGTCGGCCAGGAGTTCCCGTCGATGATGGTTACGCGGTCGAACACGCTCGTGCCGCCGCACGTGCACCCCGAAGTGCTTGAACGCGCGATCGTCATCGCGACGGATCTCGCGGTGGAAGGGCGCGAGGGCAAGCCGGTCGGAACGATAATGGTACTCGGCGACATTGAAAAAATAACGCCGCACATCGAGCAGCTCGTGCTGAATCCATTCAGCGGCTATCGTTCGGAGGATCGGAACATTCTCAATCCGTTCGTCGAAGAAACGATCAAGGAATGGGCACTGATCGACGGTGCGTTCGTCATTGACGGTGACGGCGTCGTCTATTCCGCGGGAAGCCGCCTGACCGCGGCGGATTCGCAACTTGCCCGCCCGAGCGGGCTGGGAACGCGCCATGCCGCCGCCGCCGCCATCTCGTCTGTCACGGACTGCGCCGCGGTCTGCGTGTCGTCGTCCGGTCAAATCACGCTTTACCGGCACGGCGAAGCGTTCGTGCTTCTGGAACGCTCCGTTTCGCGGGCGCTGTAAAAATTTACGGGAACGCCAAAGGAAAAAAAGGAATCGGATTTCATGACGAAAAAAAATCAGGAACGCCGCCGCCGCACGCCGTGGATTCGCTTCAAGCGGATTTTACGCCGCCGTTCCCGCGCGTTTTTCCAAAAGTTTTTTTCGAGGACGAAAGCGAGCGTTCCCGCGTCCGCGCCGGAAGAAGACGAAACGTTCGAGATCGGGCTTGAGCCGGGCGCGCTTCCCGTGGAATCGCCGTTCGATACGCAGGAATCGGCGCAATTCCGCGTCGTCTGCTACGACGAATCTGGATATTCGCTCGACGAATTCGCGGACATCGACCGGCTGTCGGATTTCGCGAACCGCCCGGGAATGGTCTGGGTGCAAATGATGGGCATGAAGGATCCGCAACTCGTTCACGTCGTCGGCGCGCTGTTCAACATTCCGATGCTCGCGCAGGAAGATATCGTTTCCGAGTGGTCCCGCCCGAAATTCGAGGAATACGGCGAGATGATTCTCGCGGTAACGCGCGCCGTGCGCCTCGGAATCGAAGAGCTTCAGCCGCGCGGTCAGCAGATTTCTTTCGTCGCGGGACCGCACTTTCTGATTTCCTTTCACGAAAAACGGGAACTCGTTTTCGAAAACATCGAGCGGCGCATCGCGGAAAACTCCGGAAAAATCCGGAAGTGGGGTTCGCCGTATCTGCTTTACGCCTTGCTCGACGCACTCGTCGACCGAATGCTTCACCTCACGGACGAAATCGAGGATTCGATTTCCGATCTCGAAGAAGACACCGTGCGCGACGATTCCGATCCCGATTCCGACGGCGAGAACATCCGCACGATTTTCCGCATGAAGCGCCTCGTCATCCGCCTCGGGCGCATGATTTATCCGCTGCGCGACATGGTGCGCACGTTCGAGCGCTACGATCATCCGCTGCTCCCGCCGGAAATGGACATGTATTTCAGCGATCTTTACGACCACACGCTACGCGCCTTCGACCGAATCGAGCACGCGCGCATGATTTTGCAGGAGCTTCAGGACTTTTATCACACGGAACACGAGCGGCGCACGAGCGACATTCTGCGCTTGCTCACAGTCGTTACCGCGATCTTCATTCCGCTCACGTTCATCGTCGGAATTTACGGCATGAACTTCGACAACATGCCAGAGTTGCACTCCCGCTACGGCTATTTCATCACAATGGGCGTCATGGCGGTCTTCGCCGTCGCGACATTCATTTTCTTCCGCGTGAAACGTTGGATGTGAGCGTTTTTTTTTCGCGCGGGAACGGCAAAAATTTATGGAAAATCACGCTTACGGCATTCCCGTGATGAGCTGCGCGGAAGCGAAGGATTTTGAAAAAAAATTCTTCGCGGGAACGCCGGAGTTTTCCGAAGAAGCGGCGATGAACGCAGCGGGAACGGGCGTCGCAGACGCGATTCTGCGGGAACTCCGCGCGGCGGGAACGCCGATTTCGCGCGTGCTCGCGCTCGTCGGGAAAGGACACAACGGCGGCGACGCGATCCGCGCGGCGGAGCACATTTTTTCGGAAACGGGCTGCCGCGTCGCGCTCGTCGTTTTCGCGAAGGACGAATCGTCGCTCGCGCCGCTGACGCTGAAATTTCTCGAACGCTTCGCCGCGGCCGTTCCCGAAGAAAAGCGACTCGTCGCGTTCCTTCCGGAAAGCGTTCCCGCACCACCGCGCGAAATTCTGAATTTCGTCGCCGCGCCGCACGTCGTCGTCGACGGCGTTTTCGGACACGGTTTTCGCCCGCCGTTCCCGCCGGCGATCAAACGTTTTCTGGACGAAATTTTCGCGGCGGCTTCCCCGAATTCCATCCGTTGCGGCGTCGATTTGCCGTCCGGCTTGTGCGACGCGGACGCAGAGGCTTGCGCGATCCGCGCGGATTTCACGTTCCCGACGGGAATTCTGAAACGCCCGCTGCTACGGTTTCCGGAAAAAGTCGGGCGCATCGTTCCCGTGAACGTCGGATTTCGCGCGCGGGAATGCGCGGCGGAAGCGGTCGCCGACGAAAATTATTTTTTGAAAAAAAAATTCGCGCCGCGTCCGGCTTTTTGCGATAAGCGCGATTTCGGTCATGCGCTGATCGTGGGCGGTTCCCGCGCGATGCCCGGCGCGCTTCTGCTGAACGCGCTTGCCGCGCTTCGCGCCGGCGCGGGACTAGTTTCCGTCATCTGTCCGGAACGCGTGCAGGCGGCGTTCGCGGCGCGCGCGCCCGGCGCGATGTGGATTCCGTGCGGCGAAAATCCGGACGGCGGACTGGCGCGCGACCGCGCGTTCGCGGAATTCCGAAAAATGCTTCCGCGCGTCTCTGTCGTGCTTTGCGGTTCGGGAATGGGAACGTCGGAAGAAGCGCAGGCACTGATTTCGGACATCGCCGCCGCGACGCCGCGCGAAATTCCGCTCGTGCTCGACGCCGACGCCTTGCGGGAACGCGCGCTCGACGCGCTGCGGGAACGTGCCGCGCCGCCGGAAAAAACGATTTTGCTTCCGCACGGTGGAGAATTCGCGCGCATGGGCGGGAATGCCGACGCGCTTCCCGATTTCTGCCGCAGACATTCCGCGACGCTCGCGCTCAAAGGTGCGGGAACGCGCGTCGCCGACTCGGACGGTGAGCTTTTTGCGTTTGCGGGAACGCCCGTGCTCGCCCGCGGCGGGAGCGGAGACGTGCTCGCAGGAATGACCGCCGCGCTCTTCGCTTCGGAGAAAAATTTTTCGCCGGACGCCTCGGCGCGGGAACGCCTCGCCGCCGCCGTCGTCTGGCACGGAATTGCCGCGCGACGTCTCGCCGCGGCGCAGGGCGAGCGTTGTGCGGACGTCTCCGCGTTGCCGGAATTTTTCTTTGAAAAAGCGCGTTGAACGTGTTCAACGCGGGAACGCGCGTTTCGCGCGCGCGGGAGCGTTTTTTTTTCAGAGCCGCGCGAGCGTGTAGCCGTCTTTTCGGTCGAGCGATTTCCAGCCGAGCTTCGCGAGTTCATCGCGCAGGCGATCGGATTCCGCCCAGTTTTTCGCGAGCTTCGCCGTCCAGCGTTGTTTGCCGAGCGCGGCGATTTCCGCGGGAACGTCGTCCGATACCGCGTCATTTTTTTTCGTCGAAAAAAGTTTCAGACCGAGCGCGAAAAGGATTTTCGCAAGCCCGCAGAGTTGCGTTCCCGCGGCGGATTTCGTCAGTTCTGTTTTGTTCAGTTCGTTGAACGCGGAGAAGATTTTTCCGAGCGCGCCGGGAATGTTCAGGTCGTCGCAGAGCGCGAGCCATGCGGGCTCGAACGCGCCCCACGCGGTGTTCTTTTCGTGAACGGAAATGGTCTGCGAAAATTCTTCGGGCGAGATTCCCGCTTTTTCGAGCAGGCGGCGCGCGCCTTTCTCGATTTTTTCGAGTGCGGCGTTTGCGTCTTCGAGCGATTTCAGCGTGAAATTGAGTTGCGAGCGGTAATGCCCGGAAATCAGCGCGTAGCGGATCGCGGCGGGAACGAATCCTTTGGCTTCCAAGTCCGCGAGCGTGTAAAGATTGCCGAGCGATTTTGACATTTTCGCGCCGTCCACCATCAGGTGCGCGGCGTGAAACCAGTGCCGCGCGAAGACGCCGTGCTTGCCGCAGGCGCATTCCGCTTGGGCGATTTCGTTCTCGTGGTGCGGGAAGCACAAATCCACGCCGCCGCCGTGCAGGTCGAACGTTTCGCCGAGATAATGCGTGCTCATCGCGGAGCATTCGATGTGCCATCCCGGGCGACCTTCGCCCCACGGACTTTGCCAGAAGTTCGGTCCGTCTTCCGGCTTGCGCGCTTTCCATAGCGCGAAGTCGGCGACGTTGTCGCGCGTGTATTCGTCGGCGGCGTTCGCGTCGCCTGCGGAATTGGTCGCCTGCGTGCGAAGCGCGTCGCGGTCGAGCCGCGCGAGTTTTCCGTATTCGGGATCGCTCGAAACTTTGAAATAGACGCTCCCGTCGGCGGCGACGTAGGCGTTCCCGCGCGCGACGAGTTTTTCGATCATCGCGATCTGCAGCGGAATGTGTTCGACGGCGCTCGGTTCGACCTGCGGCGGGAGCATGTTGAGCGCGGCGCAGTCGTCGTGAAATTTTTTCGTCCATGCCGCGGTGAATTCGGCGAGCGTTTTTCCTTCTTCGCGGGAACGGCGGATCGTCTTGTCGTCCACGTCGGTGAGATTTCGAACGTGGCGGACGCGGATTCCGTCCGTTTCGAGCGCGCGGCGCAGAACGTCCTGCAGGAGAAACGTGCGGAAATTGCCGATGTGCGCGGGACCGTAGACCGTGGGACCGCAGCAGTACATACCGAATTCTTTTTCGGGCGAGCTCGGCGCGAGCGCGCGCGTTGAACGTGAAAGCGTATCGAATAATTTTATCGGCATGATTTTTTTTCCCCTGAATGAAAAATGGAGCGCACAAAATAATTTTTCCAGCGCGGGAATGCAAGAGCCGCCTTGAAAAATCCGCGCGGGAACGCGGATTCGGGCGAAAAGGCGCGGGAACGTGAAGCCGCTTGCGCATTCGCCGAAGCGGGCGTAAAATTCCGCAAACATTTTTTTTCAGATTATGAAACTTCGCAGTTCAATCAGCACGGAAGGACGCCGCATGGCGGGAGCGCGTGCGCTTTGGCGCGCCAACGGCATGAAGGAAGAACAGTTCGGCAAACCGGTCATCGGCATCGTGAATTCGTTCACGCAGTTCGTTCCCGGGCATACGCATCTTCATGAAATCGGACAGCGGATGAAGGCACTTGTCGAGGCCCAAGGCTGCTTCGCCGCAGAATTCAATACCATCGCCATCGACGACGGGATCGCGATGGGACACGACGGAATGCTTTACTCGCTCCCGTCGCGCGACCTGATCGCCGACTCCGTCGAATACATGTGCAACGCGCATCGCGTGGACGCGATCGTCTGCATTTCCAACTGCGACAAGGTCACGCCCGGAATGCTCATGGCGGCGATGCGCCTGAACATTCCCGCGATTTTCGTTTCCGGCGGTCCGATGGAAGCGGGCGAACTCGACGGAGAAAAAAACGACTTGATCGACGTGATGGTCAAGGGCGCGGACGAATCGTATTCCGACGAAAAACTCGCCGAGCTGGAACGCCTCGCGTGTCCGACCTGCGGCTCCTGTTCGGGAATGTTCACGGCGAATTCGATGAACTGCCTGAACGAGGTGCTCGGACTCGCACTGCCCGGGAACGGCACGCTGCTTTCCACGCACGCGCTCCGCATGAAACTTTTCGAAAAAGCCGCCGCGCGCATCGTCGAAATGGCTTACGCGTATTACGAAAAAGGCGACGCGACCGTGCTCCCGCGCCAGATCGCGACGCGCGCCGCGTTTCTCAACGCGATGACGCTCGACATCGCGATGGGCGGCTCGACCAACACCGTGCTGCATTTGCTCGCCATCGCGCAGGAAGCCGGCGTCGATTTTTCGATGAAGGACATCGATTTTCTTTCGCGCCGCGTTCCCGTGCTCTGCAAGGTTGCGCCGAACACGAAGAAATATCACATCGAGGACGTGAACCGCGCGGGCGGAATTCTGACGATCGTCGGGCGGCTCGCCGCCGAGGGGCTGATCGACGGGAACGTGCGCCGCGCCGACGGGCTGACGCTCTCCGAGGCGATCGCGCTGAACGATCTCGACTCGCCGCGCGTTTCCGAAGAAGCGCGGGAACGCGCGCTCGCCGCACCGGCGGGAACGCGCAGCATCCGGCTCGCGTCTCAGGACGCGCGTTATGAAAATTCGGATACAGATCGCGTTTCCGGTTGCATCCGCGACGCCGAACACGCCTACGTGCGCGACGGCGGTCTGGCGGTGCTTTTCGGCAACATCGCGCGGGACGGCTGCATCGTGAAGACGGCGGGCGTTTCCGAAAAAGTCTTCAAGTTCAAGGGCACCGCCCGCGTTTTCGAATCTCAGGAAGAAGCGTGCGACGGCATTCTCGGCGGGAAAGTCGGTCCCGGCGACGTCGTCGTCATCACTTACGAAGGTCCGCGCGGCGGTCCCGGAATGCAGGAAATGCTTTATCCGACGTCCTACATCAAGTCGCGGCATCTCGGTGAGCTTTGCGCGCTGATTACGGACGGGCGGTTTTCCGGAGGCACGTCGGGGCTTTCCATCGGACACATTTCGCCGGAGGCGGCGGCGGGCGGGAACGTCGCTCTGTTGCGCGACGGCGATCTGATTGAAATCGACATTCCTGCGCGCTCGATCCGCGTCTGCGTGTCCGACGAGGAACTCGCCGCGCGACGCAGGGAAGAGGAGGCGCGCGGGAACGCCGCGTTCACGCCGAAGACGCGGGAACGCAAGATTTCCAAAGCGCTCCGCGCCTACGCGAAAATGGTCGCCTCTGCGGACAAGGGCGGCGTCCGCGTCGTGGAGTGATGTTTACTCGCCGCGCGGGAACGGGCGGGTCGTTTCGTTCCTGCGCGGCAAAAGCCGATAAAGGCGCGCGCCGAGGATGATGAGCGAAAGTTTTTTCAAGCGTCATGGGTTTCCTCCGATAAAATTTTCCGTTAAGTCAAATAAAAAAAAGCGTTCCCGCGGGAACGCTTTTTTTATTCGTCGGAAGGATTCCGATTTTTCAGTAAACGACTTTGTTCAGCGGATATTCGATGATGCCTTCCGCCTTGCAGAGTTTGAGCGCGGGAATGATGTCGCGCGTGAGCTTGCCGTCGATAATGGTTTCGACGGCGATCCACGCTTCGTTGGAGAGCGGGGAAATCGTCGGATTGCGCATGGCGGGGAGTTTTTCGACGACTTCGGCGAGGCGTTCCCGCGGGAGATTGAATTTCAGTCCGACGAGATGCTTTGCCGTGAGCGCGGACTGAAGCATCATGGCGATGGATTCGATTTTCGCGCGCTTTTCGGGATTTTCCCACGCCGTTTTGTTGGCGATGAGTTTGGTGTTGGTTTTCAGAATCGTGTCGATGATGCGGAGTTTGTTCGCCTTGATCGAGTTGCCCGTTTCCGTCAGATCGACGATCGCGTCGGCGAGGTCGGGAACCTTGACTTCCGTCGCGCCCCATGAAAATTCGACTTGCGCGGAAACGCCCCGGCTTTCGAGAAAACGGCGCGTCGTGCCGACGAGTTCCGTCGCGATGCGTTTGCCTTGAAGATCTTTGACGGTCTTGATGTCGGACGCTTCGGGAACGCAGAGAACCCAACGGCTCTGCACGTTTGACGCGCGGGAATAGACGAGATCGCAGACTTCGACGACGTCGGCGTCGTTTTCCACGACCCAGTCGTAGCCAGTCAATCCGCAGTCGAAAAATCCGTGCTCGACGTAGCGTGCGATTTCCTGCGCGCGCACGAAACGCCCGTCAAGGGCGGGATCGTCGAACGACGGACGGTAGGAACGCGAGCTTTTCACGACGGGATATCCCGCCTGCGCGAAAAGGGCGAGCGTGGATTCTTCAAGGCTGCCTTTGGGCATGCCAAGCATCAGAAGCGGTGTTGTATTTGCCATGACTACAGATTGATGAAAAAAAGAGTTGCTAAGCATCTACGGAGGCGTTCCCGTTGTCAAGAAACAAGCAAGTTGAGCAAATTTGTTTGACAATTCTCCTCCAAGATGAAAATCTTTCGTTCAGAAGTTGCATGGCGCAGCTTCATGATTATTCTCCATTCAAATTACCCACACTTTTACAAGTTTTAAGCTATGAAAAAAGCTCTCCTTGTTCTTGCCTCTCTCGCGGCGGCGGCTTTTGCCGGATGCGCCTCGTCGTCCAACAATCCGTGGGCGCCACCGGATGCCAAGCCGGTGCCCAGAGCGGCGTCGGTTCCGGCGGACGATTCGCTCTTCGCCGACGATCCGGAATGGGTTCCCGCGCAGCCCGCGCCCGCGCCGTCTGTCGCTACGGCTCCGGCTACGGTTCCGGCTACGGTTCCCAACGAGGATTTGCTTGCCGACTTTCCGGCGATTCGCCAGGCGAATCTGGAGAAAGCCTTGCGCGCGCTCAAAGCGGCGTCGGCTGTGGAAGAACTTCCGATGCCGGACAAAGGCAACGCCCGCATCACGCGCTACAACAACCAAGTTGGCGTGATTGAATTTTTGACGCCCGACACTTATGCGATCGGCGACCGCATCGTTCTGACGAAGGAAAACAAGCCGGCTCTCGTTTCCGTCATCGCAATTGACGGCAACCGCATCGTCGCGGATCTCGCGGCGGGCGTCAAGGGCGGTCCCGTGCTGAAACCCGGCGATTATGTGATTTGCGCCGCTTACCGCACTCCGGAAGAAATCGCCAAGCAGGCGGAAGCCGAACGCAAGGCGCAGCGCGAGGCAATCATTGCCGCCCGCGCCGCCGCTCAGGCGGAACGCGCCGCTCTCAGTGGTCTCGACGATGAAGAAGACGAAGAGGAAGACGTCGGCGAAGAGGACAATTCCGAAAGCGGCGACGAAGAGGCTTCCGACGGCGACTCCGACGAAGACGACGACTGGTAAGATTCTCGACTTCCTTTCCTAAAAAAAACGCGTTCCCGCGCGGCGAAAGCCACTTCTTGCGGGAACGCGTTTTTTTTCGTTCGCGGAGATGGGAACGCGCGCGAGATCCGGCGGCAACGCGTCTTTCGCGGGAACGAACGGACGGCGGCGGAAACGCTTTCCGCCCCGAGCGTGTGTTTTTCTGCATCGTTGTCGAACGCGTTTTTTAGGATTTCGACGTTGACAGACTCGGAGGATTTTTATTTCATCAAAGCCTTTCAATTTACACAGACCGAAATGGCCAACATCAAGTCAGCACAAAAGAATATTCGTAAATCCGCGACGAATGCGAAGCGCAACCGCTCCGTGAAAAGCCGCTTAAAAACCATCGCGAAATCCGCGAAAGCGGCTTGCGCTTCTGGAGACGCCGCCGCAATTGCGTCCGTCACGCCGACTTGTGCGTCCGTTTTCGACAAGGCGGCGAAGTCCGGCGTCATTCACCCGAACAAGGCGTCGCGCATCAAATCCCGCCTTTCCAAAGCGGCAAACAAGGCGAAAGCAGTCGCCGCTTGAGTTTTTTGTCCTTTTTCATCGAAGAAAAGCGTTCCCGCCGCAATGCCGTTGCACGGGAACGCTTTCTTTTTTTCCCGGCGTGCTGACTTTTCCTCCCAATACTTTCGAAGCGAAATCAACCGCGTTTCCCGTGCTTTTCGTCGGGCGCGGGATCGCGGCGTTGTCGAAGCCGTCGGGGATTCCGATCGACGAGCATCCGTGGGATCTCGGACGCGCGTCGATTTGCGGCGAACTTCGCGCGCGTCTCGCGCAGGGGCGGGCGTCGGCGCTCGCGCTCGGGCTTTCGCGTCCCGCGCCGGTGTTGCTGACGGACGCGGAATGTTCTGGCGTCGTTCTGCTCGCGGATCGCGGGAACGGCGTGGCGGACGAATGGCGCAATCTCGTCGGTTCGGATTTTTTGCATTTCCGCTTCGTTTTTCTGGCGCGGGCGGAAACGCATTCCGACCGTTTCGGCGGGGAGGATTTCGTCTGCGATCTGCCGATCGCCGCGCATTTTTCGGAGCCGCGCGCGCTCATTTCGAGAAAGACCGGGAAAAAGGCGGAGACGCGTTTTCTCCTGTTGGAAAAATTTGGAAATCTTGCGCTTTGGGCGGCGGAAACGACGTTCCCGCGGCTTCATCAGGTGCGCGTTCACGCGCAGGAGTGCGGGATTCCCGTCGTCGGGGACGCTCTTTACGGCGGTGCGCCGCCGATCGTCAATTCGTCGTTCAGCCGCCGCGGGCAGTTGAATAAAGGCGAGGAGCGCCCGCTTTACGCGCCGCCGTGCATTCATTTGGAGTGCGTTTTTTCGGGAAAGGTGCCGCCGCCGGATTCGGTGATCGCCGGCGGTTTTTCCGTTTCTGCGCCGCTTCCGGACGGTTTCGCCGTGCTACTGAAAAAACTGCGTTCCCGCCGCCGCGTTTTTTAAAAGAACACCTCTTCGCAGAAGCGGATCAGCGGAACGAGCTGTTTGCGGTAATCCTGCAAAAGTTTTCGTTGGATTTCGACGTTTTCCGGCTCGAGCTGAATTTGTATCGCGCGCGCGTTCTCGCCGATTTCCCGAAGCGTTCTTGAAAAATCTTTGAGAAAGCCGATCAATTCTTCGGCGCGTTCCCGCGGGAGTTCGTTTTTTTGTTCGAGATCTTCGCAGAGCGTTTCGATTTTGCGGTTGACGTCCGCGAGCTTGCATTTCGTTTCCGCCGGGTTCAGCGCGGCGTTTGCCTTTTCGAGCATCGCAAGCGTTTTTTTGTTCAGCGTTGAAAAATCGATTGCGTCGACTGTGTTTCCGATGTCCGAAATGAGCGTATGAAGCCCGCGGATCTTTTTCGCGATCCCGTAAAGATTCCGCGTTTCGATGAATGCGTTCGCCTGATCCACGAATTCCGAGGACGACGTGTAGTTCGTCGGGATTTCCGGATATTCCGCGTGCGGCGGATTTACGCTGAACGCCGGTTTCCCCGGATCGAAATAAAGCGCGACGCAAAGTCCGTTCGCGAGCACGGACGGCATCTGCAAACGCCCGCGCAGACCGAGATCGATGAGTTGCGGGAGCGCGTCGCCGAATTTTTGCCCGCTGCGCACGCGACCATAGCTCGCGAGCGCTTTCGTGTCCAGCGTTACGGTGACGGCGGCATAATAGGCGCGGCTACCGTCTTCCTCGGGAACGGAAACGATTTCGATTTTGTTCGTTTCTCCGATGTCCAGCCCGTTCAGCTTGACGGGCGAGCCGACGGAAAGCCCATGGACGCTGGAGCTGAAATAAAGCGTGAAGCGTTCCCGGTAAGGAACGACGGAGGTCAGCCAAAACCATGATGCGGCGAGGATTCCCGCAGCGACGAGCGCGGAAACGACAACACCGCGTCTGTGCAGGGCTTTGTAACACCTCCATTGAGAAATGAACATAACGATTCTCGCGCAAGGATTCACCGTCTTCGGCCGTCTGTCAAGCTTCTACGGGCGAAGAAATGCTTCGAAAACGAGAAAATAGACTTGAAGAACGCCATGTCATTAAGTGAAAATGAGGTCTCTCATATCGAATGACGACATGAACCTTCTCAAAACCTCACATAAAACTTCATGCGAACCCGCTTTTTCGGAATGGGGGGGGGGTATTCATTTCTCGGAATTACGATGAACACTATAAAGTCATTCTTGTTGTTGCGTTCGGGCATTCCGTGGCTCAGAAATTTGAAGCGGCTGGTTTTCTTTGCCGTGTTGCTCACTGCGGTCGTGTTCCTTGCGTATGAATTTGAATTTTTTCTTCGCGCCGATTGCCACTGGGTTTTTCCCGAATTGCCGGACGGCGTAGCGGGAAATATCCGTTCCCACATTCCGCTTGTCGCGCTTTGCGTCGTGCCGATTCAGCTTTTGGCGCTGTATTTTTCCGGAATTTTCCGAAGCGTGTTCGCATATTTTCGGATACCGGAAATGGCGCGCCTTTTCGTCGCGCTGACGGTTTGCTTTTTCTGTCAGTTTTTCGGAATCCGGGTCATTCTCATGGAAACCGGCTGGATTTCTTCCGGAATTCATGCGAGCGCGCTCGTCATCGATTATTTTCTCGCGCTGATCGCCGTGTGCGGAGTGCGCATTTCCGCGCGGATGCTTTGGGAAAGAAAAAAAGAACCCGGGGACGTGCTGGATTCGGAAAACCGGATGCAGACGCGCGTTGCGATTTTCGGCGCGGGCGACGCGGGTTCCGAGTTGGCGACGACACTCATGGCGCGTCCAGCAATCGGGAAGAAACCGGAATTCTTTCTCGATGACAATCCGGAAAAAGACGGAATGCTCGTCGTCGGTCTGCCCGTTTTCCGCATGTCGGACGATTTGTCCGTTCTGCGGGATCGCTACGGCGTTTCCGGGCTGATTCTCGCCGCGCCGAGTTCCGGCGTGCGCCGTTTCCGCGAAGTCACGGAAATCGCGAAGAAGGCAGGGCTCTCCGTGAGCCGTGTTCCCGGAGCGAAAGATCTCGTTTCCGGGCGCGCCGTGGTTTCGGACATGCGCGAAGTCGCGCTGGAAGACCTGCTGGATCGTCCGCCGACAAAGATCGACCGCGACGCCATTGTCGAAATGCTCGCGGGAAGGCGCGTCCTCGTTACGGGCGCGGGCGGCTCCATCGGGAGCGAAATCTGCCTCCAGGTCGCCGCGAGTGCTCCCGCGCAGCTCCTTTTGGTCGAACAGTGCGAGGTGCTTCTCTATCAGATCGAGCAGGATTTGATTCGCCGGGGTTTCGGCGGCGTCATCGTTCCGTTGATCGCGGACATTACGGATCGCCAGCGCATGGAGCAGATTTTTGAAAGATTTCATCCTGACTTCGTTTTCCACGCCGCGGCGCACAAGCATGTGCCGATGATGGAAAGCCAGCCGGGCGAGGCGGTGAAAAACAACGCGCTCGGAACGGCGGCGATGGTCGATCTCTCGTCGCGCTACGGCGTCGACGCGTTCGTTTTGATCTCGACGGACAAGGCGATCAATCCGACGAACGCGATGGGGGCGTCCAAGCGGCTTGCGGAAATCATTCTGCAATCGTATTCCCGCCGTCCGGACAACAAGACGCGCTTCATGGCGGTGCGCTTCGGGAACGTGCTCGGTTCTTCCGGAAGCGTCATTCCGCTGTTCAAAAAACAGATTGCGGAGGGCGGTCCCGTCACGGTAACGCATCCCGACATCAAGCGCTATTTCATGACAATTCCCGAAGCCGTCAGCCTTGTGTTGCAGACCGCCGTCATCGGTCGCGGCGGGAGCATTTACGTGCTGAACATGGGCGATCCCGTGAAAATCATCGATGTTGCGAAGCATCTGATCCTCCTCAGCGGTCTGCGTCCGGGAATCGACATCGAAATCAAAATTTCCGGTCTGCGTCCGGGCGAGAAACTTTTCGAAGAGCTCAAAACCGAAGGCGAAAAATTCGAGCCGTCGGGACACCCGCGCATCAGCCGGTTCATTTCTACGCCGATGGACTACGACAAGCTGAACGATTTTCTGAAAACGCTCGAGACCATCGCCCGAAAAACTTCGCGCAACGAAATAAAACAGGATATCCGCCGCATTATTCCGGAATACGTTCCGTATCTGGATTGACGATACATTTTCCGATGTTCCGCAGCTTTTCGTCAGTCGATGCGTTCCCGCCGGATTTTTCTTCCGTGCCGATACATCTCGGAATCGGAAATTACGACGGTTTCCATCGCGGGCATCGCGCCGTTTTCCGAAGGGCGAAGGCGGCGGCGGAAGCCGATGGCGGGCTTGTCGGCGCGCTGACGTTTCAGCCGCATCCCGAAGTTTTCTTTCGCGGGAACGGCGCGGTGAAGCAGATTTTTCCGCGGGAACGCAAGGACGCGTTTTTCGCGGACGCCGGACTCGATTTCGCCGTTCATGAAACGTTTTCGCGGGAATTCGCGGAAATCTCGGCTACGGCGTTTCCGGATTTTCTGCTGAAAAAAATTCCGTCGCTGCGCGGAATTTACGTCGGCGACAATTTTCGTTTCGGCGCGGGGCGGGGCGGGGATGCGGCACTTCTGGAAAAACTTTTTCGGGAACGCGGCAGGTCCGTCGTCGTCGTCGAGCCGGAGACTTACGCGGGAACGCGCATTTCAAGTTCGCGCATCCGCCGCGCGCTCGAAGCGGGTGAAATCCGCGCCGCCGACGCCATGCTTTCCGAGCCGTATGCCTGTTGCGGGAACGTCGTTCCCGGCAATCGTCTCGGACGCACGATCGGTTTTCCGACGCTGAATCTTGAATGGGCGTCTGAGCTTTGCCCGAAATTCGGCGTTTATGTTGTCCGCGTCCGCGTTCCCGCGTCCGGACGGATCTTTCGCGGCGTCGCCAATTACGGCGTGCGTCCCACCGTCGAAAAAAACGCGAAACCGCTTCTTGAGACCTTTCTTTTGGACGCGCCCGCGGGAACGGACGTTCCCGTTTACGGCGATTTCATTCGCGTCGAATGGCTTGATTTTCTGCGCTCGGAAATGCGTTTTGAGGACATCGGCGCGTTGCGGCGTCAGCTTGAGCGCGACAAGTCCGCGGCACTCGCTTCCGACGTTTTTTTCAAAATGCCTTGAACGCTTCGGCGACGAATTCCGCAAAATCTTTGAACAGCGGAATTTCGTTTTCTTTTAAAAACGCCTGAGCGTTCCCGTCGATCGGTTTGCCGGTCGAAACCGCCGCCGAGCGGATTCCCGCGTTGATGCCCGTCTGCCAATCGGACTTGCGGTCGCCGATCATCCAGCAACGCGACGGTTCAAGCCGCGGGAACGCCGAAAGCTGTTCGAGAATGAACGCGGGATTTGGCTTGCGGTAACGCGATGGTTGATCCGGCGCTTCCGGCGCGATGCCGCAGGCGCAGAAATCGCGTTCCCGCACGCCGAGCAGGCTGATGAATTTTCGGTGGCAAGCCTCGTAGTCGCGCATCGTGAAAAAACCGCGTCCGATGCCGCTTTGATTCGTCAGCAGAAAAA
Source organism: uncultured Enterobacteriaceae bacterium (assembly GCA_964633895.1). Lineage (GTDB taxonomy): Bacteria > Verrucomicrobiota > Verrucomicrobiia > Opitutales > UBA953 > Spyradosoma. The sequence goes on from CAZWIK010000026.1 coordinate 16,349, forward strand.
GTTTGCAGCCAGCGTCGATGAGGCGGCGAACCGCTTCGCGCGTTCCCGGGACCAGTTCCACATTTTCGGGTTCGTGCAGATAATCTTTGTCGAAAATGAGCGTGCCGTCGCGGTCGAGGAAAAGCGCCTGCGGGAACGTGTCGAACGAATAACTCATGAAGAAATTTTTGCCGAATCCGCGAAACACGCAACGCGAAAAATCGCGGAAAAGAAGCGGACGACCGCCGTCAAAGCGAGCACATCGCGGACATCATGGCAAGGTCCGCTGTTTTTTTTTACCGAGCAGGCGAAGTTCCGTTTCCGTCCGCAGGAACGGACGGCGGGATTTCGAGCCAGCGGATTATTTTTTCTCCGACTTCCCTGAAAATCGGCGCGGCGATTGTTCCGCCGTAGGCGCGTGTCTTGAGGACTTTTTTTTCCATCATCATCGTGCCGTTCGGATAGCGCATGACTTTTCCGGCGGCGTCGCGCTTCGCGATCCAGCGTTCGGCGTAATAGGTCGGCCCGTCAACGACGACGGTGATGACGATTTTCGGATTTTCCGCAGGGAAAAAACCGGAAAAAGACGTTACGTAAAAATCCGTGGAATACTTTCCGTTCACGATTTTCTGCGTCGTTCCCGTCTTTCCCGCGACGTTGTAGCCGGCGATTTTCGCGTTTTTTCCTGTGCCTTCTTCGCAGGCGTCGCGGAGCATTCCAGCGACGGTTTTCGCGGTTTTTTCGGAGATGACGCGCCGCCGCTGTTTCGGCGGGAACGTTATTGCATTGCCGCCGTTTTGTTCGTTGATGATGCGACTGACGACCTGCGGCTCCATCAGAAGACCTCCGGAGGCGATGACGCCCATGGCGCAATGAATCTGCAGCGGCGTCACGGAAATCGCGTGTCCCATCGGCAATCGGGTGATGGTGAGACCGTCCCATTTTTTCGGCGCGGGAACGATGCCCGTCTGTTCGCCGTAGCCGCCGATGAAGCGCGTCTTTTCTCCGAATCCGAAACGGCGAATGTAATCGACGTAGGCTTCTTCCCCGAACTTTTCGCAAAATTGCATGGCGATCTGCGCGGAACCGCGATTGGACGACTGCTTGATGATGTCGTGCACGTCGAGCTTTTCCATCGCATGGTCTTCGCGCGGGAGCGCGCGCATTTTTCCCCGATACGGAGCTTGCGTCAGCGAGCAGTCGAAAACGGTTTTTTCCGTGACGACGTTTTCTTCGAGTGCCGCCGCCGCGGAGACGATTTTAAAGACGGAGCCGGGTTCGTAAGTGTCGCAGACGGCACGGTTGCGCTGGTTTTCGACGGGAGCGACATTGAATTTGTTCAGGTCGAACGTCGGCGTGTTCGCGAGCGCGAGAACGCGTCCCGTCTTCGCTTCGCTGACGATGATCGTCGATGAAATTGGCGAATAGTCTCGGACGATTTTTTCGCAGGCTTCCTCGGCGAAACCCTGTATGACGGAGTCGAGCGTAAGCTGAGCCGTCCATCCGTCCCGCGCGGGAATGTCGCGGGAACGGCGCTTCGGCTGTTCCTGCCGTCGTCCGTCCCGTTCGCTTTCCCGCCAGCCGTTCTCGCCCTGCAGAAAGAAATTGCACGCCGCTTCGATTCCGGTCGTGGCTTTTCCTTCGCGGTTGACGAAGCCGATGACGTGCGCGGCGCGTTCGGCGAGCGGATACGTGCGGACGAATTCTCGTTCGATGCGAATCGGGAAATAGGTGCGCGCGATTTTGCGTCCTTTGCCGTCGAGCACCGTTTTCGGCAGGAGCTTGACGATGGCTTCGGCGACGGATTTGTCCACGTCGCTCCTGAGCAACACGTAGCGATTCGGTCCCGTTTCCGGCGTCGCGGCGGGATCGAGTTTTTCGCGCAGTTCTTCTTCCTCCATGCCGAGTAGCTTCGCGATTTCCGGAAACTTTTCGCGATCCGCTTGCGTAACCAATTCTTGGTCTCCGCGGAGCGTCAACTCCTCGCGGTTCTGCGCGAGAACGTTCCCGTGGGAATCGATGATTCTTCCGCGGCTCGCCGGATAGGTCTCGCTGATGTTGCGGTTCTCGTCCGCCGCGCGGCGATAACGTTCCGCCGTGTAAATTTGGATCCACCAGAGCTTTGCGACGACGGCGAAAAAGCAAAGCGTGACGAATCCCGCCGTTGCCCAAAAGCGCCAGCCCGTTGCGATGAGGTTTCTCACGATCGGCGGGTCAGCGTTTCGAAAGTGCGGCAAGTTCGTTCAGCTCAATCGCGAGTTCCTGAGGCGCGGGAGCGGCGTAGCGTCCTGTGCCGCAGGGAACGCTCATCGTTCTCACGCGGATGATTTTTTCGTTGGGCACTTCTTTCATGTCGGCGGGAAGCTCTTGATTGCGGCGCAGGATTTCCGCGTTGCAGAGCCGTTCCTTGTCCGCGCGCAGTGCCTTGATTTCGTTTTTGAGGTTGATGCAGGCTTTTTCCGTGCGGCGTATGTCGTCGCTCTTCCGGTCGCGCGTCGCATTGACCGAGACCAGCTGGAAGATGAACAGAAAAAGCGTGACGACGATTACGCACAGCGCGATGAGATTCGACAGCGTTTTGAAAATGCAGTTGTACATAGGGCGGAAAATTTAAAGTTTTTTCAAGGCGCGCAGACGAGAGCTGCGGGAACGGGGATTGACGGAAAGTTCTTCGTCGGACGGACGTAGCACCTTGCGGACGACAGGCTCCGCCGCGCGGGAACGTTCGTCCTGCGGGCGCGAATCCGTTCGGTCGGTCGGACGTCCGCAGCACTCGTTGAAAAAGCGTTTGACGATGCGGTCTTCGAGCGAATGAAAACTGATGATGACGAGAACGCCTCCCGACTTCAGTGCGGCGAACGCCTTGGGTAGGGCGCGGCGAAGTTCGTTCAGCTCGTCGTTCACCGCGATGCGGATTCCCTGAAACGAGCGCGTCGCCGGATGAATTTTTTCGTTCGGGTGCCTGCCGCCGACGGCGTCTTCGATGAGCGCTGCCAGCGTCGTCGTTTTCGCGAGCGTTCCCGTGCCGCGCGCGCCGATGATCGCGTCCGCGACGCGCCGCCAGCGCGGCTCTTCGCCGTAATCGCGAATTGCTTCGACGAGGCGTTCCCGCGTCGCCGTTTCGAGAAATTCCGCCGCGCTACAGCCGGAAGTCGTGTCCATGCGCATGTCTGTCCGCGCTTCTTTGCGGAAAGAAAATCCGCGCGAATCGTCGTCGAGCTGAAACGAGGATACGCCAATGTCCATCAGCACACCGTCGAACGGCGAGTCGGGAACTTCGTCCAGACGCGAAAAGGGCATGGCGTAGAAACGGAAACGGCTTCCGAATTCTTTTTTCAGCGTCTCCGCGCGGACGGCGGCTTCGGGATCGCGGTCAATCGCGGAAAGCGTCGCGTTCCCGCCGGCGCGTCCGAGAATCGCGCGAGAATGCCCGCCGCCGCCGAACGTGCAGTCGAGATAGTTCCCGCCGTCGCGGGGCGCAAGCGCGTTCAGCGTTTCCTCAAGGAGCACGGGAATGTGTTTCGGGGTATCCATGCGGCGCGGGCTGTGTGAACAACCTGTGAGGCGTGTAATTAAATTTTACTTACAAATGTGAATAACGTGTTGATTGTGTAAATAATTTTTCGATACGAAATCAAAGACCGAGTTCAGCGAGCGTTGCGGCGAGGTCGGTTTCCGATTCCTGTTTGGCGTCTTCCGCGGCGAGCTTTTCCGCGCTCCAGATGTGGAACTTGGTGAACTCTCCGACGAGAACGGCGTCACCGGAAATTGCGGCGTGGGCGAGCAGGCGTGCGTCGAGGCTGATTCGTCCGGCTTTGTCGCAGGCGATTTTGCAGGAAAGTCTGCCGAGCATCGTCAGAGCCTTCTGTTTGGCGGGATCGCTCAAATTTGGCTGCGAGGCGGCTTCGATGAGTTTCTGCACCATTGCGGGCGGATAGACGGAAATGCAACCGCGCGGATTTGGGATCGCCAGATATACGGCTTTCCCGTCCGCGTCGAAACGCCAGTCCGACGGAATCGTCAGACGGTTTTTCGCGTCCAGCTTGTGTCGGAATTCTCCGACGAAGAACTGTGCATTTTCTGTGGGCATTGAGGTATATCTCGCGGGATTTGTTCCCGATGCCGAACACTTTCTCCCATTTCGCCCCACTTGTCAATAATCCATCGCTTTTTTTTTGAAAAACTTGTTGACAAATTGTTCACACACGAAGGAATCCGCGCGTCGGTTCGCCGCGGGAACGTGCCGCGCGCCTGCATTCCGTTCCCGCTTTCCGCGGAAATTTTCTTCCCTATATAGGGAAGGCGCGTTCTGAGCGGACGATTTTACTTGCCAATTCTCCGTTAAAACTTCAAAACGCAACTTCCGCACAGTAAAATTCAGAATCGAATGAAGACGCTCATTATTGCCGAGAAGCCTTCCGTTGCGAAAGACATCGCGAAGGCGATTAAAGTTCCCGCGAAGGGAGACGTTTTTGAAAACGACGAATACGTCATTTCGTCGGCGGTCGGGCATCTCGTCGAACTGTGCGAGCCGGAAGATTACGACGCGAAATTCCGCCGCTGGTCGCGGAAGACGCTGCCGATCGTTCCCGACGATTTCAAAATCAAGCCGTCCAAGGAAAAAGGCGCCAAGGAGCAGTTTCTGAAACTGAAAAAGCTGATGGCGCGGAAAGACGTCGGAACCGTCGTGAACGGATGTGACGCCGGACGCGAGGGCGAGCTGATTTTCGCGTATATTTACGAGCTTGCGGGAAGTTCTCTGCCCGTGAAGCGGCTTTGGCTCACGAGCATGACGCCGTCCGCGATCCGCGAGGGCGTGCGCAACTTCCGTTCCGGCGAAGAAATGAAAGATTTGTGCGCGGCGGCGCGTTGTCGCTCGGAATCGGACTGGCTGATCGGAATGAACGGCACGCGGGCGGTTACGTTGCGCACTTCTCCCGCCGGGAACGGGCAGGTCGCCACCGTCGGGCGCGTGCAGACGCCGACGCTCTCGCTCATCGTGCAGCGGGAGCTGGATATCCGCAATTTCGAGCCGAAAGGCTACTGGCGGCTGGTGGCGGAATTCGGCGTTTCCGCGGGAACGTATGAAGGTTTGTATCAGCGCGCCGATTACAAAAAACTGGCGAAAGGCGAAACTCCAGAAAATGCGGACGACCGCGCCGACCGCATTTGGGACAAGGCACTCGCCGAGAAGGTTCTCGCCGAGTGCCGCGCGTGTCCTACGGGAACGGTGCGCGAGGAAAAGAAACGTTCGACCGAAATTTGTCAGCGGCTTTACGATCTGACGACGCTACAACGCGAAGCGAACAAACGCTTCGGGTTTCCCGCGACGAAGACTTTGCAGATCGCGCAGGCGCTTTACGAAAAATACAAGGCGACGACTTATCCGCGCACGGATTCCCGCGCGCTTCCGGAGGACTACGCGCCCACCTGCCGCGGCACGCTCCGCGCGTTGGATGCGTCGCGTTTCGGTGCATTTGCTTCGCGCGTGCTGGAAAACAATTGGGTGCGCCCGAACCGCCGCATTTTTAACAACGCGGAAATCAGCGATCACTTCGCGATTATTCCCACCGACCAGATGCCGACGGGAACGCTCTCGCCGGACGAATTGAAAATCTACGAAATGATCGTGCGCCGATTCATCGCCGTGTTTTATCCGCCGGCGGAATTCGACGTTACGACGCGCATCACAACGCTCGCGGGAACGCATAATTTCAAAACGGAGGGGAAGGTGCTCGTCGCTCCCGGCTGGAAGGAAGTTTACGGCAAGGACGAAAGCGCGACGGAAGACGCGTTGCCGCCGCTCTCGACCGACGACGGCGGGAACGCCGAAGTCTGCGAACTTCAGCTTCAGGAAGAATCGACGAAGCCGCCCGCGCGCTATACGGAAGCCACGTTGCTCGCGGCGATGGAAAGCGCGGGAAAATTTGTCGAAGACGAAGAACTCGCCGCCGCGATGAAAGAGCGCGGGCTCGGAACGCCGGCGACGCGCGCGGGAATCATCGACCATCTCATCCGCACGAAATACGTCGAGCGAGCCAACCGCGAACTCGTTCCGACGATGAAGGCGGAACAGCTCATCGCGTTTCTGAAAGTTGCGGGCGTCGATTATCTGACGAGCCCCGCGATGACCGGCGACTGGGAATACAAGCTGCGCCAGGTTTCCGAAGGAAAGCTTTCCCGCGCGGAATTCATGACGGGAATCGTCTCGCTCACGCGCCACATCGTCGAAGGCGTGAACGGCGGCGGGAGCGACGAACAGTGGGCGAGCCTCGACGTCGTTTCTCCGACGGACGGGCTGCCGCTCGAAGAGAATTACCGCATGTATCGCTCGCAGGACGATGTCAAGGTCGGGAACGGACGCGAATTTCCCGCGCTCGTCGTTTATAAAAACGCGAGCGGGCACAACGTCTCGCGCGAAGAGTTGGCGCAGCTCATCGAAAAAGGCGAAATCGGACCGTTCTCGGATTTCAAGTCGCGCTTCGGAAAAAACTTCACGGCGAAGTTGCGGCTCGAAAAAAACGAAAGCGGGTTGCTTCGTCCGGCTTTCGTGTTCCCGCCGCGCGAGGACAAGGCGGAAGAATCCGCGCCGGTCGATTTTTCGAATGCGCCCGTCGTCGGCGTCGATCCCGTGACGAAGTGCAAAGTTTACGAGACGCCGGTCGGCTACGCCGTCAATCCGGCGGAGCTGCCCGAGAGCGCGAAGAAGGTTCAGCCGTTTTCGATGAAGAAAAAACTGCTCGGGCTGGACATTTCTCCGGAACAGGTCAAAAAACTTCTGGAAGAAAAGAAGACCGATCTGCTCTGCGGCTTTGTTTCCAACAAGACGAAACGGAAATTCGACGCGTTTCTCGTGCTGAAGCCGAGCGGAAAACTCGGCTGGGAATTTCCGCCGCGCGAAGCCAAGACGGACGCGGGAGCGAAAAAGAAGCCCACGCGGCGCAAGCTCATCAAAAAAAGCGCCGTTCCCCAAAAAAATGCGGACACCGATTTTGAAGTCGGCTGATTTTTTCCCCGTCTCGTGTAAAAAAAGCGTTCCCGCGCGGTGAAAGTCGCTTTCGCGGGAACGTTTTTTTTGCGTTTTTTCAAAAAAAAGTCTCGGCGCGCGTGGGGAACGAGCAAACGTTTAAGTTTTTTTTTCGCGGGAACGCTGGAAAAATCTGTGAGGACGGGAAAACGCGCTTGCCGTG
>CAZWIK010000027.1:0-22962 GCA_964633895.1 uncultured Enterobacteriaceae bacterium
CGCGGGAACGCTTTTTTTGCGCGTTTTTTCAAAAGGATTCCGCCGCTTGGCGGGAACGTTTTTTTATAGCGTGGGCGGCGGCTTTGTGAGAAACTGACGCGCAACGGAAAGTCTGATGAGCGAAGTTTCCAAACACGAACCGGAAGGCGAGGGCAAATGGACGCGACGGGCGGCGAACGTCTTCGGCGCGGCGTGTCTGCTTTCCGCGCTCGTCTCGCTGGCGGCGTTGATCGGCTGGTCGATTTCGGAGGAACACCTTTCGTGGCTTCGCGCGGGAACGCGGGCGACGGTCGGGCTGTTTTTCGCGCAGGAACTTTTGCTGACGTTTCTCGGCAAGGGGGCGCGGCTGCGGCGTTTCGTCCGGCATTGGGGCGAAAGTTTGCTCTTCTGTCTGGCGATGATTCTGGTTTTCGTTCCCGCGCCTGCGTTGGGCGCGCTTGCCGCCGCGTTTCCGGAGGCGTCGGCGCATTCGGTGAAACTGGCTTACGCGGCGATACTGAACGGGCTGATTCTGTGGATTCAGGTTCTGCGCGGAATCCGTTTTCGCGGCGCGTTTTTCAGAAAACTCCCGCTCAATCCCGGGCGCGTGTTCATTTTGAGCTTCATCGCGCTCATTCTCGCGGGAACGCTTTTGCTGAAAACGCCGAACGCGAGCGTTTCGGGAATTTCCTGGTGCGATTCGCTGTTTCTCGCGACGAGCGCGGTCTGCGTCACAGGGCTTACGCCGTTCGATGTCGCGCAGACGCTGACGTTCCACGGACAGTGCATTTTGCTGACGCTGATTCAACTCGGCGGTCTCGGCGTCATGTCGATCACGTATTTTTTCGCGTATTTTTTCGCGGGCGGGCTTTCGCTGAAAAACCGTTTTGATTTTCAGGATCTTTTCAGCGAGGAGAACATCGGGCAGATCGGGACGGTTCTCGCGGTGATGATCGGCTTCACGTTCGCGGCGGAAGCGGCGGGTGCCGTCGCGATGTATTTTTCGCTTCCGGCGGGCGGGGAAATTGGGCGCTCGCTGTTCTTCGCGATTTTTCATTCCGTTTCGTCGTTTTGCAACGCGGGGCTGTCCGTCGTTCCCGGCGGCATGACGCATCCGGAGCTATGCTCGAACATGCCGATGGTTTTTTCCGTTTTTTCGATGGCGGTGATCGGCGGGCTCGGCTTTCCCGTCATCAAGAATTTCTGGCTGTTTTTCATCGACCGTTTGCGCGGCGCGTTGTTGAGTCACAGAATCAGCCACATTCCCGTGCGGCTGACGACGCACACGAAGCTGGTGCTGACGACGTCGTTCGGGCTGTTCGCGTTCGGATGCGTCGCGTTTTATCTGCTGGACTGGTCGAGCTGGGGCGGCGATTCCGCGCTGCGCGCGTTTTTCCTCGCGGGAACGTCGCGCACGGCGGGTTTCGACATTGCGCCGACCGCCGGCATCACGCCGGCGGCGAAGCTACTGCTCATGGCGCTGATGTTCATCGGCGGGAGCCCGTTTTCCACGGCGGGCGGCATCAAGACGACGACGTTTGCGGTCGCAGTGCTTTCCCTGCGGCAGTATGTGCTTAGGCGGCGGGATCTTGAAGTTTTCGGGCGGCGGCTTCACAGCGATTTCGCGAATCAGGCGCTCGCGATCGTGCTATTGGGCGCGACCGCGGTGTTCGTCGTCGCGGTTTCGCTGTGCGTCCTGCATCCGGAAATCGATTTTCTCGCGCTGGCTTTCGAATCCGTTTCGGCAGTCGGCACCGTCGGTTTGTCCTGCGACGTGACGCCGCAGCTGGGCGTTCCCGCGAAATATCTGATCGCGGGAACGATGTTCGTCGGGAGAATCGGCATTCTGCTTTTCATCACGTCTTTTCTGCCGAAGCGCAAGGTGATGACGCCGGCGCGCTTCCCCGAGACGACGATCGTCTTGTCCTAAATTTTCGAAAACCAAACGACGATGTTTCCCGTAAATCTGATTTCCTTTGCCGCGCTACTGATTTTTTTCGCGCTGACGTTCGGGCTGATTGTCTGGTGGTATTACGACCGGCGGGAACGGCTTCTGAACGACCATCGGCGGCACTGCACGATTTTTTACTGCATCCGGTGTGGGAAAATTTATTCCCGCGCGCGGCGGCGCGAAGTCTCGGTTTGCCCGCATTGCGGATTCAAAAACACGCGCCTGAAATTCTGAGCGCGTTTTTTTTTGCAAGAGCGACTTTTTCATGATAGAAATCCCACTGTTCTTCCGAAAACGGCGGCGTTCCCGCGTCTTCCGTTTGCGGGCGGACGCCTTTCATTTCCCCAAAAAAAGCCCCCCCCCCCTTGTTTTTCATTCCACAGGAGACCCGAAATCGTGATTTCCGCAGATGATTATGTTGTTCAATTAATTCAAAGCGCACAGCTCGTGCCTTCGGAAACCGTCGCCGCGGCTCGGAAATACGTGCTTTCGCAGGGCGTCGCCGAGGAAAAAGCCGACACGGAAACGCTGACGTTGCTGGTGGACAAAGGCTACACGACGTGGGCGGACATCACGAACGCGCTCGCGCGGGAATTCGACATGGAAGTGGCGGATCTCGAAGACGTGCGCCCAACGCCCGACGCGCTCGAACGCATGGGGCGGGAACTCGCCGATCGCTACAACGTGCTCCCGTTGCAGATCGACGGGCAGCAGATGCTCGCCGTCGCCGCCGACCCGCTGGACACGGACATGATGGACGAGCTGTCGCGGATTCTCGGTCTATCGCTTTCTTTCCGCCTCGCGCCGCCAGACGATATCCGCGCCGCGATAAAACGCGCCTACGGCGACGACGGTGTTCCGCAGAGCGACATGATGAAAGAGATTTTCGGCGGCGCGGGAACGTCGAACGTGAACATTCCCGGGAACAACGAGAAAAACGCCAGCGCGGAGGACGCGCCGATCATCAAATACGTCAATCTGCTGATTACGGAGGCGATTCGCCGCCGCGCGTCCGACATTCACATGGAACCGCTGGAAAAACGCTTTCGGGTGCGCTACCGCATCGACGGTGTGCTTCAAGAAGTGGAAAATCCGCCGAAGCGGTTGCAGGCGTCGATCATCGCCCGATTGAAGCTGATGGCGGAAGTTTCCCTCGCGGAAAAACGGATTCCGCAGGACGGGCGCATTCAGATTCAGGTTTCGGGAAAGGACGTGGACCTGCGCGTTTCCGTGCTCCCGACGGTTTACGGCGAATCGATCGTCATGCGTATTCTCGACAAGGAAGGGTTGCGGCTCGGTCTTCCCGAACTCGGCTTCTTTTCCGACGACCAGGCGACGTTCCAGAAAATCATCACGGGAGCGGACGGCATTTTTTTGGTCACGGGACCGACCGGCTCCGGAAAATCGACGACGCTGTATTCCGCGCTGAATTACATCAACCAGCCGGACAGAAAAATCATTACGGTCGAAGATCCTGTCGAGTATCAGATGCCCGGAATCAACCAGGTGCAGGTGCGGCGGGAAGTCGGAATGACGTTCTCGGCGGCGTTGCGTTCCATGCTACGTCAGGCACCGAACATCATCATGATCGGGGAAATCCGTGACTTGGAGACGGCGGAAATCGCGGTCAACGCGTCGCTGACGGGGCATATGGTTTTCTCGACGCTCCACACGAACGATGCGCCGTCGGCGGTTTCGCGTCTCGTGGACCTCGGCGTCAAGCCATTCCTCGTTTCCGCTTCGTTGCGCGGCGTTCTCGCCCAGCGCCTCGTCCGGAGAATTTGCCCGGACTGCACGGAACCCTACAATCCGACGGAGAAAGAGCTGATTTCGATCGGCATGACGGTCGGTGACCTTTCGAGCGCGAATTTTCAAAAAGGGCGCGGCTGTTCGAAGTGCCACAATACGGGCTATCGCGGGCGGCGCGGCGTGTTCGAGATCTTCATGGTCAACGAGGAAATCCAGGAAATGATTTACCGCAACGTTTCGCTCGTCGATCTGCGGCGCAAGGTGCGGGAACTCGGAATGCGCACGATGCGCGAGGACGGCATTCGCAAAATCGCGGCGGGCATAACGTCCGTCGAGGAAGTGCTGTCCACGACGATCGAGGTCGAATGACCCGCGGGAACGCACTTTTTTCTTTGAAATCTAACGATCATAAATGAAATTTTAACCGCGCCGACGGCGCTTTTGGGAAAAATGAATTACACATTGACGCAGTTGCTGGAACTTGTCGTGAGCGAGGGCGCGAGCGACCTTCACATCCATATCGACCAAGCACCCGTGCTCCGCATTTCGGGCGCGATGTTGCCCGTGGAGGGTCCCGCGCTGACGGCGGAGGAATCGGAGGCGATGGCGCGGGAAATCGCTCCGCCGCATCACTGGGCGCGCCTGCAGGAGAAAGGCGGTTGCGACTTCGGCTTTTCCTTCGGCGGGAAGGCGCGTTTCCGCGTCAGCATTTTCAAGGCGCGGCACGGACACGGAGATGCGAACGGCTACGGGATCGTGCTTCGCCAGATTCCCAACAAAATGTTCGAGCTGGAACAGCTAGGTCTTTCCGACAAGGTGAAAGCTCTTCTGCGGCGGCAGCGCGGGCTGATTCTCGTCACGGGACCGACCGGTTCCGGCAAAACGACGACGCTCGCGTCGATGCTGAACTGGGTCAACCGCAACGAGGAAAAGCACATCATCACGATCGAAGACCCGATCGAATATTTCCACGACCACCAGCGTTCGGTCGTCACGCAGCGCGAAATCGGGCGCGACGTGCCGTCGTTCGCGGAAGCGATCCGCGGCGCGCTTCGTCAGGACCCGGACATTATTCTCGTCGGCGAAATGCGCGACCTGGAGACGATCACCGCCGCCGTTTCCGCGGCGGAAACGGGACACCTCGTTTTCGCGACATTGCACACGACGGGAGCGGCGCGGACGGTGGATCGAATCGTAGACGCGTTCCCGGCGGACACGAAAGACCAGATCCGGACGCAGCTCGCGTCGTCGCTCGTCGCCGTCATTTCCCAGGTGCTTTGCCGCCGGAAGGACGGCGGGCGCATCGCCGCCTACGAGATCATGATCAACACGGACTCGACGTCCGCGCTGATCCGCGACAACAAGACTTACCGCATCACGTCGGACATTCAGACGGGCGGAAATCTCGGCATGCGCACGCTCGACAGCCACCTGCTCGCGCTCGTGCAGGAAGGATACATCGAATCTTCGGAAGCGATCAAATTCGCGCAGTCTCCCAACGAGATGCGGGATAAGCTTCGCCAACTCTCACTCTTTTAAAAAAAACAACGCGTTCCCGTTATGTTTGACGAACACATCGAAGCCTTAAAAACCATTTTTGAAGAATCCGGGCAGATTTCCCGGGAACAGCTTGACGACGCGTTGGCGGAACATCGCGATAACGGCAAGCCGTTCACGGATGTGCTCGAAGACGCGGGATATTTTGATCGCGGCACGATTCTCGAACTCATCGCTCGGTATTTGAACGCCGAATACGTTCCCGAAATTCCCGAACACATCGAGCCGGATCTGTTGCACATTCTGAAGCCGGACATGGCGCACAAATACGGAATCGTGCCGTATCGTTCCGATCCGAACAAAATCTGGTTCCTTGCCAAGGATCCGCTCAATTCCGGCGTTTCCGACAACCTTGAATTCACGTTTCACCGCGAGGTGGAACTGTCCGTCTGCGATCCCGCGCAGATAGACGCCGCGATCGTGAAATTTTACGGAGAGCAGCATTCCTCTATCGAAGAAATCCTTTCCGAAATCGACTTGGACAGCCTAGATTCGGACGACGCGTCGGCGGCGTCGGCGAATCAGGCACCGATTATTCGTTTCGTGGACGTCGTCCTGCAGGAAGCCGTCAAGGCGAAAGCGTCCGACATTCACTTCGAGCCGTTCGAAGATCAATTCCGCATCCGCTACCGTATCGACGGCGCGCTCTACGAAATGGCACCGCCGCCGAAAAGCCTCGCGACCGCCGTGACGGCGCGCGTGAAGGTCATGGCGAGCTTGAACATCGCGGAACGGCGCATTCCGCAGGACGGACGAATCAAGACGACGGTTGGCGGACGTCCCATCGACCTCCGCGTTTCCACGCTCCCGACGCAGTTCGGCGAATCCGTCGTGCTTCGTATTCTCGACAAGAGCGTCGTCAATCTCGATCTGGAAAATCTTTCGATGGAGCCGGACATCATGAACGGCATCCGCGAGATGGTGAACCGTCCGAACGGCATCTTTATTGTCACTGGACCGACCGGCTCCGGCAAGACGACGACGCTGTATTCCGCATTGCGGGAAGTCAACACGGTGGACGTGAAGATTCTCACGGCGGAAGATCCCGTCGAATACGAAATCGAGGGCATCATGCAGGTGCAGATCAACCACCAGGTCGGGCTGACGTTCGCGGCGGCGTTGCGTTCGTTTCTGCGTCAGGACCCGGACACGATCATGGTCGGGGAAATCCGCGACCTGGAAACCGGACAGATCGCCGTGCAGGCGGCACTCACGGGACACGTCGTTCTCGCGACGCTTCACACGAACGACGCTCCCGGCGCGGTAACGCGTCTCGTCGATATGGGGTTGGAGCCGTTCCTGATTTCCGCTTCGCTGGAAGGCATTCTCGGGCAGCGCCTTCTGCGCCGCATCTGCCGCCATTGCCGGACTGCCTATGAACCCGACCAGAACATCATTTCCATGTTGCAGGTCGATCCCCTCGAAATCGCCGAAAAGCAGTTCTTCTACGGGAAGGGGTGCTCCGAGTGCAACCGCACGGGCTACAAGGGTCGGCAAGGGCTTTTCGAGCTGATGAACATCAACGATTCCATCCGCGAACTCATCACGAAAAAGGCACCGACGCTCGTTCTCAAACAGAAAGCGATCGAAAACGGAATGCGCACGTTGCGCGACGACGGATTGCGCTGCATTTTTGATGGATTGACCACCATCGAAGAAGTTCTAAAATACACCTAATCTTCAACCCCCCTATTCCCTCTTGAATTATGGCAAAGTTTAAATATTCCGCGATCGACGGGAACGGCAAGTCGGTTTCGGGAACGATAGAAGCCCCGAACGAAGATCAGGCGCGCGCGAAACTCGCGGCGCAACGGCTGATCGTGTCTTCAATTTCTGCGGAAGGCTTTTCGCTCGGGAAAAAATCTTCCAAGAAATCCGCCGGCTACAATAAAAAAATCACTACGGAGCAACTGACGATTTTTACGCGCCAGCTCGCGACGTTGCTTCAGGCGGGTCTTCCTCTTCTGCGGGCGATGCAGATTCTTTCCGAACAGGAAAAGAATCCCGTGTTCAAGACGGCACTGCTGAATATTTCCGAAAACATTCAGGGCGGGAACACGCTTTCCGACGCGTTCTCGCAGTATCCGCGCATGTTCGACCGGCTCTACGTCAACATGATCCGCGCAGGCGAGGCGGGCGGCGTTCTCGACGCCGTGCTGGATCGCCTCGCGATGTTCCAGGAAAAGGCGATGCGGATTAAGAAAAAAGTCAAATCCGCGATGGTTTATCCTATCGTCGTCGTTTCCGTCGCGATGATCATCGTCTGGGTGCTGCTGACGTTCGTCGTGCCTTCGTTCCAGAAAATGATTTCTTCGCAGGGCGGAACCATGCCGCCGCTCACGAAAGCCGTCATGGATATCGGCGACGCGCTCAGCAATCATTGGTTGATCACGATCATCGTCATCGTCGGAGTCATCTCCGGAATACGGTTTCTTTTCAGAAACGCGAAGACGAAAGCCGTCATTGACCGCGTCGTCTTCAAACTTCCCAAAATCGGCTCTTTCGTGCAGGTCGTCACGGTTTCCCGTTTCGCGAGAACATTCGGGACGCTCATGGCTTCCGGCGTGCCGATTCTGCAGTCGATGACGATCACGCGCGACACGCTCGACAACGTCGTGCTGCGCGAGGCGCTGGAACGCGTTCACGACCGCGTGCGCGACGGCGATACGCTCGCCCAGCCGCTCGAACAGGCGAAAGTGTTCCCGCCGATGGTCTGCTCAATGGTGCAGGTCGGGGAAGAAACCGGTCAGCTTCCGGAAATGCTCAACCGCGTCGCGGACAATTACGACGAGGAAGTTGACAACGCCGTCGGCGCGCTCACGTCCATCATCGAGCCGGTGCTGATTCTCTTCCTCGCCGTCGTCGTCGGAACAATCGTCGTCGCGATGTTCATGCCGATCATCACGATCATTCAGAAAATGGCCTGAGCCGTAAGATACGCTCCCAAAAAAAAGCGTTCCCGCAATCCGTTTCGCGGGAACGCTTTTTTTTTCGGCGAAGCTGAAAGCGCGGAAAATTAACGCCGCGGGAACGGGCGGCGGGGAAATTGATTTCAAAATATTTTCAAAGAGAGTAAATTCGGCTTCCAAAAAATGGATTCGCTTACCGAAGAAATTTCAAAACTCGACGCGGAACACAGTTGGCATCCGTTCACGCAGATGCGCGAATACATAGCGTTCCCGCGCCTGCAGATCGCGCGCGGCGAGGGTTGCTGGCTCTACGACACCGACGGGAAAAAATATCTCGACGCGAACGCGTCCATCTGGACAAACACGCTCGGACACAGAGACGCGGAGCTTGACGCCGCGCTGCGGGAACAGCTCGATGCGGTCGCGCATTCGACGATGCTCGGCTTGAGTAATGTCGCGAGTTCCCGCCTCGCGGGAGCACTCGCCGCGCAGACGGACAATCGGTTGCCGCGCGTTTTTTTCAGTGACTGCGGCGCGGCGGCGGTGGAAGTCGCCGTGAAACTCTCGTTTCAGTATTGGCAGCTCGTCGGCGAGCCGCAGCGCACGGGCGTCGTCGCGATGAGCGACGCGTATCACGGCGACACGTTCGGCACGATGGCACTCGGCGATTGCGGCGCGTTTCACTCGCGTTTCAGGCATTGGTTTTTCCCCGTGGATCGCTTTCCCGCGCCAGAATGCGTCGAGTGCCGCGGGAACGTTTCTCGCGCGGATTCGTCGCGCTCGCTCGCCGCGCTGGAAGCGATTCTGAAAGAAAAACGCGAAACGACCGCCTGCGTCGTAATTGAACCTGAGATACAAGGCTCTGGCGGCATGAAGCTTCAGCCTCCGGGCTTCGTCGAAGCCGTTTCCGCGCTCTGCGGGAAATACGGCGTTCACTTGATTCTCGACGAAATTTTCGTCGGATTCGGGCGCACGGGAAAAATCCTCATCGAGGAAGGGCGTCCGGAAATCGACGCGGATTTCGTCTGCGTGGGCAAGGGGCTGACCGCCGGCTACATGCCGCTCGCCGCGACGCTCTCGAAGGAAAAAATCTACGAGGCGTTTCTCGGAAATTTCGACGAATACAAAGCGTTTTTCCACGGACACACGTTCACGGGCAATCCGCTCGCGTGCGCCGTCGCGCTGAAAAATTTAGAAAAAATCCGAAAACTGATCGCTTCGGGAACGCTCGCGGGAACGATCGATTATCTCGGAAAGCGCGTCGAAGAAACGTTCCGCGGGCATCCCCACGTCCGCGAAATTCGTCAGCGCGGTATGGTCGCTGCGATCGACCTCTTCGCGGGCAAGGGCAAGCCGGCGTGGACGATCGGCGCGCGCACGGGAATGAACATCTGTATGCGCGCGCGGGAACGCGGGCTGCTCCTGCGCCCGCTCGTCGATACGCTCGTTTTCATTCCGCCACTCGTCATCTCGCACGAGGAAATCGATTTCCTCGTCGAAAACACGCGCGCGGCGATCAACGATTACCTGAAATGAGGATTCGTCGATGAAGACTTTTCGCAAAGAGCCGTCCGGCGGGAACGCGCCGCGCCCGCAGCCGGCGGGAACGGCGGATTTCGTCGCGCCGTGGGTGCAGATGAAATATTTCACGTTCAGCCCGAACGTCTATCCGCGCTTCGTCGGCGCGACGTCCGGCGGAATCGCCGCGGGAACGCAAGTGCGGGTTTACGACAAGGACGGCGCGCTTTTCGGTCACGGATTCTACAACGCGGGAGCGAACATT
This sequence comes from uncultured Enterobacteriaceae bacterium, assembly GCA_964633895.1. Taxonomy (GTDB): domain Bacteria; phylum Verrucomicrobiota; class Verrucomicrobiia; order Opitutales; family UBA953; genus Spyradosoma. Next base: position 9,929 of record CAZWIK010000027.1, read on the forward strand.
CCTCTGCGCGTTTTCGCGCACGGCGCGGAGGAACTGCCCGAAGATTATTTTGAAAAACTACTGCGCCGCGCCGTCGCGTTGCGGGTCGAGACGTTGCGGCTTCCGGAAAGCACGGACGCGTTCCGCGTCGTTCACGGCGACGCGGACGGACTAAACGGGCTTGTCGTCGACAAATACGGCGACGTGCTCAGCGTCGAGGTCTTTTCGCTCGCGGTTTATCAGCGTATCGGGAAATGGATACGGATTTTGCACGAGGCGCTCGACACGTCGCGCGAGATGATTCAGCTCGTCAAGGGCTTCGGCTCGATGGAAAACGCGCGCGGCTGCGAAGACTCGCATACTCCGGGACTGCGCGAAGTGAAAATCCGTGAGAACGGAATCCGCTACGCCGTCGATTTCGAGAACGGGCACAAGACGGGATTTTTCTGCGATCAGCGCGAGAACCGCGCACGGCTCGCACCGTTCTGCGCGGGAAAGAAAGTGCTCGATCTGTGCTGCTACACGGGCGGTTTTTCTCTTTCGGCGAAGGTCCGCGGGAACGCGGCGGAGGTTACGGGCGTCGATCTCGACGAAAAAGCGATCGCGCAGGCGAAGCACAATGCGAATCTGAACCAGACGCGCGTCAATTTCGTTCACGCGGACACGTTCACGTTCGCGCGTCAGATGCAGGGCAACGGCGCGCTCTACGACGTCGTCGTGCTCGACCCGCCGAAGCTCATCAACGGGCGCGAAGACTATGAGGACGGGATCGCAAAATATCACGACATGAACAAAGTCGCGCTCCCGCTGGTGAAGCGCGGCGGGCTGTTTGTGAGCTTTTCCTGTTCGGGGCTGCTGAAAGCGGAAGATTTCGAGGCGACGGTGATCCGCGTGGCGCATCGGCTCGGACGCCGTTTGCAGATTCTGGAACGCACGGGACCGGGAGCGGATCATCCCGTGATGTCGAATTATCCGGAGGGGCGTTATCTGAAAGCGCTTTGGGCGATCGTCCTGTAATGAAAAACCGAATACGCCGTTCCCGCTTCGTTTTCGCGGCGGGAACGCCCGGTGCGGGACGAGAAACGCGTTCCCGCGCCGCGGAAATCATTCGGAACTTGCCATTTCATTCGGCGGGTTGTATCGTCCACGACACTTATGGCAGACTACAATTTCTTCCGCCGTGGCGGTTCGGATCAGCTTCGCATTGAAAAACCGGAAGACCTCGCCGCCGTCGAGACTCTCGACCAGAAACTTTGGGTCGCGCTGAGTATGCCCGTCGTCGGGCAGGAACTCGACGCACGGACGCTTTCACTTCTCGACGCGGACGGCGACGGGCGCATCCGCGCTCCGGAAATCGTCGACGCCGTGAAATTCGTGCGCGGGAATCTTTCGAATTTCGACGCGTTTTTCGCCGGAAAGGACAGCGTCGCACTCGATGCGCTCGCGGCGGGAAGCCCGATCGCAGGAACGGCGAAAGAAATGCTTTCCCGCCTGGGAAAATCCGACGGGAACGTCGTTTCTCTGGCGGACGTCGATTCCGCGATTAAAAATTTCGACGCGCAGCCGTTCAACGGCGACGGCGTGATCGTTCCCGCGAGCGCGGGTGAGGACGCCGAGCTTGCCGCGTTCATCGGAGACGCCGTGACCGCGACGGGCGGAACGCCGGACGCTTCCGGCGTGAACGGCGTCACGGCGGCGCAGGTAGCGGCTTTCGTCAAGAGTGCCGAAGAGGTCATCGAATGGCGCGAAAAATCGGAGGAATCCGAGTCGCTGCTTCCGCTCGGAGCGGGAACGGCGGATGCGTTCGCCGCATTTTCGAAAATCCGCGCGAAAGCGGAAGACTTTTTCGCGCGCGTCCGCTTGGCGAGCTTCGACGTTTCCGCGGCGGCGAGGCTCAATCCGTCCGATGCGGATTTTGCCGCGCTCGTGGGAACGGAAATTTCCGCCGACGCTTCTTCGGCGTTCCCGCTGGCGCGTATCGAAGCGACGGATACGGAACCCGCGCTCCCGCTCGTTTCTGGCGTGAATCCGGCGTGGGTTTCCGCGCTTGCGGCGTTTGTCGAAAAGGCGTTTGTTCCCGCGCTCGAAAAAATCGGCGGGAACGCGTCGTCCGTTCCGACTTCGATGACGGCTTCGCAGTGGGCGAAAATTTCCGCGCTGTTTGCGCCGTATGAAGCGTGGCTCGCGGCGCAGCCCGCGACGGGAGCGGTCGCGCTTTCGACGGAACGTCTGCGCGAAATCGTTTCCGGAAATTTCACGGAAAAACTCGCGCCGCTTTTTGAAAAAGACGAGGCGGAAAAACCGCTTCGAGCCGCGTTTTCGGACGCGGAAAAGCTTTGCCTTTACGTGCGCGATCTCGCCGTCGTGCTGCGGAATTTCGTTTCGTTCGCGGAATTTTACAGACGCAGTGCGGACGACACGGCGTTTCTCGTCGGTAGACTTTACATGGACAGCCGCACGTGCTCGCTCTGCGTGCGCGTCGCGGACGTGGAAGCGCATTCCGCGCTGGCGGCGAAGTCGAACTGCTGCCTCGCGTATTGCGAATGCACGCGGGAAAACGGCGAGAAGATGACCATCGTCGCGATGTTCGGCGACGGGGACGCGTATTCGCTTTACGTCGGGCGCAACGGCATTTTCTACGACAAAAAAGGCGACGACTGGGACGCGAAAATCATCAAAGTCGTCGAAAATCCGATTTCGATTCGTCAAGCGTTCTGGACGCCTTACCGCAAGGTCGCGAAGTTCGTCGAGTCTCAGATCGAGAATTTCGCCGCCTCGCGCGAAAAGAAAGTGGACGGCGATCTGAGCGCCGGCGCGGGAACGGCTCTAACCGGCGCGCCGACCGCTTCCGCCGCGAAGCCCGCTTTCGACGTCGCCAAATTCGCCGGAATTTTCGCCGCGATCGGTTTGGCGCTCGGCGCGATCGGCGCGGCACTGACCGCCGCGCTGACGGGCTTTCTGAAACTTGCGCCGTGGCAGATGATTTTGGTCGTCGTCGCCGTGATTCTCATCATTTCCGCACCGTCGATGCTGATCGCGGCGATGAAGCTCCGCCGTCGTTCGCTCGCGCCGATTCTCGAAGCCAACGGCTGGGCGATCAACGGGAACGTGAAAATCAACATTCCGCTCGGCAAGGCGTTTACGGAAATGCCGGCAAAGCCGAAAAATTCCAGCGTTTCCCGCATCGATCCGTATCAGCAGAAATCGTTCCCGTGGATGAAGACGCTGGTCGTTCTCGCGGTTGCGGTCGTCGCCGTTTGCCTCGGCCTGCGTTTCTGCGGTGAAGAGAAGAAATCCGACGTTCCCGCGGAGCCGCCGGCGACGGAACAGGCGGCGGCGGAACCCGTCCCCGCCGTTCCCGAAGCTTGATTTTTTCGTCGGCTTTCCCGAAAAAAAAAGCGTTCCCGCGTGGGGACGCTTTTTCATTTTTCCGGCAATGAAAGGGATGCGAATTATTCACAAAAATATTCCCATTTGTGAACGCGCGCCGATGTGAATAACTTTTTCTGTTCCGGAGAACTCGCTGAAAATTGACATTGCCGCCCTTTGAGCCAAGCGGCGGGAGTGTCCGATTCTGAATATTCCGAAAAACGGGAATGTGAATATTTTTTTTGTGGATAACTTAAAAATAGTTTCGACTTTTCGGGAAAAAGGTTCAACATTGCACGCAAAAGCGAGGAAGCGCTTACGGCGCGTTCCCGCAAGTCCTTTTCCCGCAAAAAAAAATCAAAAGAAAGTTTTTTTTAAAATAATGAAGTCGCTGCTTACCGTATCGGGTGTCGTTTTCGCCCATATTTGCGTTTTCCTTTTGCTCGTGAACGGTTGTTCGTCCGGTTCCGATTCTTGGCGGGCGGGCGATACGAGCGTTTATTCCGGAGGCGCGCGCAGCAGCCGCGCGGCGGAACCGGCTTCCGCGACGCCCGAAATTTCCGATAACGACATTCTTGCCGACGATCCTGCTCCCGCCGAACCCGTAGCCGCCGTTCCCGAAGAATCTGAGCCGTCGGCGGCGAAGCCCGCGTCCGCGAACGACGGGAACGCGGAAACCGTTTATATTGTCAAAGGAGGCGACACGCTCTCCATGATCGCCGTGCGCAACGGAATCACGCCGAAAGAGATTGCCGACGCGAACGGAATCAAGCTGGATTCCCTGCTCAAAATCGGGACGCCCTTGAAGATTCCTGCGGCGAAGCCGAAATCGGCGACGCCGTCGGAAAAGAAAACCGCCGCTGAGGGCGACGTTTACGTCGTGCAGAAAGGCGATTCGCTCAGCGTGATTGCGCAGAAGCACAAGACGACCGTCGCGAAACTCAAAGAAGCGAACAATCTGAAAGACGACAAAATCAAAGCGGGGCAGAAGCTTGTCATTCCGGGCAAAGCCGAGAAAAAAACGGCGCCTGCGGAAGAACCGAAAACGGAAGTCGTTCCCGCCGAAGCACCCGCGACTGAAAAGCCGGCGGAATCGCCCGCTCCCGCGGAACCCGTTCCCGCCGCCGCACCGGAAGAACCTGCGACGCAGAGCGAAAGCGTTCCCGCAGACGAGAATTTCGGAATGCCCGAGGGCGGTTTCGCCCGCTTCGGCGATTCTTCCGCCGCGCCCGCGGAAAGCGTTCCCGCAGAGGGCGTTCCCGCGGAGTAAGCGCGTTTCGCGCGCGCGATTTCCGTTCCCGCGAAAACAGGGAAACCGAAGGCAAAGATGCCTGAGCGTTCCGGCTCACATTCCAGACTTCCCCGCTTCGACGCCGACGCGGGGATTGTCATTTTCATCGCTGTCGGACTGGCGGTTTTCGGACTGGTGATTCAGACGAGCGCGGGGCAGTATATGCGGGAATCTATGCGGCTCGCGCACGATCCGCTCTACACGTTCCGGATGCAACTTCTCTACCTCGTTCCCGCGCTGTGCGCCGGAATTTTTTTCGCGCGCGTCAATCTGCAATGGATTCGCAGATACGTTTGGCTGATGCTGGGCGGCGCCTGTCTGCTGCTGATTTGCGCGCGCTTCGCCATTCCCGGCGTGAAGCTCTTCGGCTCGACTTTTCCCGGCGTGGAGGTCAACGGCTCGTGGCGTTGGATAAATCTCGGCTTGCTTCGGCTTCAGGCGAGCGATGTCGCGAAAATCACGCTCGTCTTCGCGCTGGCGCATTACCTCGCGGGAGCGCAGCGTTTTTTGCGGAACGAGGAAATTTCCTGGCGGCGGAAGGATTCGTTTTTTCTGCCGTCGGCGGAACGCGTCGCGGATTTTGCGGAAGGCTTCGTCAAGCCTTGTCTCATCATCGGTCTCGTGTGTGGGCTAATCGCGCTTGGCCCGGACTTGGGCACGATGGCACTTTGCGCGGGCGTCGGGTTCACGATGCTTTTTCTTTCCGGCGGTCGTCTGGTTTACCTCGTTCCCGTGATTTTGTCGGGCATCGGCGTGTTTTCCGTCGTCGTTTATTTTTGGCCGAACCGCCTGAGCCGCGTTCTCGCGTTTCTCGATCCCGAGGGAACGCGTTTGAGCGAAGGTTATCAGCTTTGGCAGGCGCTGGTCGGACTCGGCAGCGGCGGAGCGAACGGCACGGGCTTGGGCGACGGTGTGCAGTATTGTTATTTTCTGCCAGAAGCGCATACGGATTTCGTTTTCGCGGTCGTCGGGGAAGAACTCGGCTTCGTGCGCGCCGCCGCGATCGCGTTTTGTTTTCTGGCACTTTTCATCGTCGTCCTGCTTCGGCTACGCCGCGTTCCCGACGTTTATTATTTCAACCTGTGCCTCGGCGCGTGTCTGTTCGTCGTTCTCCAGGCGCTCATCAACATGTGCGTCGTGACGGGACTGCTTCCGACGAAAGGCATGTCGCTCCCGTTCATCAGCTACGGCGGGAGCAATCTCGTGGTGATGTTTTCGTTTGTCGGAATCATGATCAACGCGATGCGGAACTGGCGAAAAAGCGCGTTCCCGCCGCTGCCAGAACATGCCGACGAAACCTGAATTTTTTTTTAATCATGAGAAAAATCTTTGTCATCGCGTGCGGAGGAACGGGCGGGCATCTTTCACCCGGAATCGCGCTTGCCGAACGGCTCGCCGAGCGCGGCTACCGCTGCATTCTGATCGTGAGCCGAAAGAAAATCGACGCGCGGCTACTGAAAAAATACCCGCAGCTCGAATTTCGTCGCGCTCCCGGCGCGGGACTGGATTTCTCGCCGGGCGGGCTGCTGAAATTTTTCTGCTCGCAACTTTCCGCCGTGTTTTTCGCGTTCGCGTTTCTGCTGAAAAACCGTCCGGCGGCGTTCGTGAGCTTTGGTGGTTTCATGACGCTCGGCATGGCGCTCGTCAGCAAAGTGCTTTTCATTCCCGTGCTTCTGCATGAGGCGAACCGCATTCCCGGCAGAGCGGTGCGCTGGATTTCCCGCATTTCGACGCGCGTCTATCTTCCGCCCGGAGTGCGCGTGAAAGGGCTTTCCCCGCTGTCGTTCCGCTCGGCGGGATTTCCCGTCCGCCGCGAGATTCGTCCGTTGCCGAAAGCGGAGGCGCGGGAACGGCTCGGTTTTCCGACGGACGGAAAACTTGTCGCCGTCTTCGGCGGAAGCCAAGGCGCGAAGCCACTCAACGACTGGATTTTCCCCGAGGTGGAAAAATTCTTCGCCGCCGGCGTTTCCGTGCTTTGCGTAACCGGCCCGGGGAAGGACGCCGACACGCCCGTGCGGGAAGGCGTTTCCGCGGCGGGAAAAAACGTCGTCGCGCGCTTCATCCCGTTTTGCGACGCGATGGCGGACGCGCTTTCCGCCGCCGACCTCGTCGTTTCTCGCGCGGGCGCGGGAACGCTCGCCGAGTGCATCGCCTGCCGCGTTCCCGCCGTGCTCGTTCCGTATCCGTTCGCGGCGGACGACCACCAGACGGCGAACGCGAAATATTATCAGGAAAAAGGCGCGGGCGTCTTCGTGCCTCAGACGGAAATCGGAACGCTGACGGAAACGGCACTCGACATTCTTTCCGACGACGCGCTTTCGGCGCGTTTCCGCGACGGGATCGAAAAGCTCTCGCTGGAATACGTCTGGGACAACGTCGTTTCCGATCTCGAGCAATACGCGACGAAGCAGCGGAAAATCTTCCGCTCGGAACAAGCCTGATTTTTTTCGGGAACGTCATTAAAAAATGGATACGCTGAACGAAATTCGGAAAGGAGGAACAAAATCCGCCTGGTTGCTCGGTGTGTACGGAATGGGCGTCGGACCGCTCGCCGTCTACATGCGCGGCGAGGGCTGGAACGTTTCCGGCTGGGACGATTCCGCGGATTCGCCGATGCTCGCGTTTCTTGAAAAATCCGGCGTTCGTCTCACGCCGTCGCCGGAAGCGGGCGTTTCCGTCGTCGGGCGTTCCAGCGCGGTAAAGCCCGGACATCCGCTTTACGAACTCGCGCAGGCGGGCGGAATGCGGATCGTGCGTCGGGGCGAATTGCTCGCGGAACGCGTCGCCGAAAAAAAACTTCTCGCCGTCTGCGGAAGCCACGGAAAAACGACGACGAGCGGAATGCTCGCGCAGGCACTGGCGGCGGCGGGAACGGACGCCGGCTACGTGCTTGGCGGGCTTTACCGCAATTCTTCGCTCGCTCCCGCGCATTATTCCGACGCGACGGATTGGGTCGTCGCGGAAGTCGATGAGAGCGACGGCACGATCGAAAATTTTTCGCCGGAAATCGCGCTCGTCGTCAATCTCGACTGGGATCATCCGGATTATTATCGCAGCGAAGAGGATTTGGAAAAAACGTTTCGCGCGCTTTTCCGTCGGACGCGCCGCGCGGTTTTCATTCCCGAAAATTCAGAGCGGTTGGATCGGCTCACGCGCGGGCTTTCCGTTCCCGTCTTCAAAGTCGGTCCCAGTGGCGACTACGCGATCCGCGTGCTTCAGACCGGGAACGCGGAGACGCAGGCGGAGTTGGGCGGAAAATTCATCGCGGGAACGTTGACGCTTCCCGTCGTCGGGCGCTTCAACATCATGAACGCGATGCTCGCGCTCGCGGTAACGTCTTATGTCGGCGGCGGAAAAATCGGCGTCTCGCCGCTCGGAAAATTTTCGGGAATGCGCCGCCGCCAAGACGTGCTTTTCCGCAACGGACGTCTCAAGGTCGTCGCCGACTACGCGCATCATCCGACGGAAATTTCTGCGCTGTTGCGCCTGCTTCGCGAAACGCATCTCGGCAGGCTCGTCGCCGTGTTTCAGCCGCATCGCTACTCGCGCACGCGGCAATACGCGGCAGAATTCGCGCGCGCGCTTTCCGTTGCCGACGAAACGTTGCTCATGCCGGTTTATTCCGCCGGAGAAATGTCCGTTCCCGGCGGCGATTCGGCGGACATTCTCGCCAACGCTTCGGCGGGAGCGGGCAAGATTCGGCTTTATCCGGATATTCCCGCGCTGTTTTCCCGCCTGCGAGAACTCGCGGGAAGCGCGGAAGACGAACTGCTCATCGCCTTCATCGGCGCGGGCGACATCGACCGCGTCGCCGCGGCTGTCTTCGCGCGGGAGCTCTGGCTCGGAGAGGCTTCGCGCCCGCGCGGGAACGCGGAAGATTTTGCGCGGCGCATGAAAACGCTGCTGCCGGACGGCGCGGTTTTTGAGGAAAACAAATGTATCGGAAAAATGACTACGCTCGGCGTCGGCGGGAACGCCCGCTATTACGCGGAACCGGCGAACGTTAGCGAGCTTGAGGCACTTTTGCGTGGAGCGGCGGTTTACGGCGTTCCCGTGTTCGCGCTCGGACGCGGCTCCAATCTTTTGGTCGCGGACGAAGGTTTTTCCGGGCTCGCGGTGCGCCTGTCCCAACCGGCGTGGTGCGGTTGCCGTCGCGTCCGCCGCAGTCAGCAGTCCGGCGACGAAACGGCGGAGGACGGGCGCGACAGAATTCGCGTCGGCGCGGGAACGCGTCTCAAAGAGCTTTGCGCGTTCGCGCGGCGGGAAGGCTTGGGCGGATTTGAATTTCTCGAAGGTATTCCGGGAACGCTCGGCGGCGCGCTACGCATGAACGCCGGTGCGATGGGCGCGTCGATTTTCGAGCTCGTCGACAGCGTGGAATGGTTCATGCCGGACGGCACGCGCCACGAAGCGCGTCGGGAGCAGATGAATCCCGTCTACCGCGATTGTCCCGAACTCCACGGCGCGATCGTGCTCAGCGCGGTTCTGCGCGCGAAGGAACATCGCCCGCCGGAAGAAATCGGGCGCGTGCTCGAAGCTTACGCGGAAGTGCGTCGCGGGCGTCAGCCGAACGGGCGTTCCGCCGGATGCACGTTCCGCAATCCGGAGGGAAGCGCGGCTGGAAAAATCATCGACGAACTCGGTTTGAAAGGTTCCCATATCGGCGGCGCGGAAGTTTCCGACGTTCACGCCAATTTCATCATCGCGCGCGAGGGCACTTCCGCAGCGGACGTGCTCGCGCTCGTGCGGCGCATTCACGGAATCGTCAAGGCGGAGCGCGGGATCGATCTTCTGCCGGAAATCGAGCTACTCGGCTCGTCGTGGGACAAAGAACTTTGACGGCGACGCTCTCTCTAACCAATCTGAAAAGCCATGACGACGAATTTCGTTTTTTTTGCGCAGAGCGCGGCGGCGACGGATTCCTTCGCGGAAAAGACCGAGAACTTTTTTGACGTGCTGAAAAGCGCGTTCCCGAGCTGGACCGCGCTGCTGATGTTTCTCGCGCTGGTCGTCGTCGGGATTTTCGCGGGAAAATTTTTGAAGCGCGCGCTGATCGCTCTTTCGGGAAAAGCGCAGAACGCTCTCCGCGGCAGAGGCGAAGTCGCGTTCATCGTGGTCAATGCGTTTTTCCGCACGTTCCCGCTCGCGTTTTTCGCCGCCGGAATTTTCGTTTACCGTTTTTTCCTTTTCCCGCAGGACGGCGTTCCCGCGACGGCGGAGACGGGCGCTTCCGCGCTGCTTTTGCACGCGGGCTGGATCGTCGTCATCGTCGCGCAGACACAGGTTCTTTGGCATCTGGTGCAGCTGCCGATGTTTTTCCTCCGAAAATTTCTGTCGCGGCGGCAGGAGGGCGCTTCGACGGCGACGCTGATTCCGCTCGTCGACGCGACGTTGCGGGCGATCGTCGTCTTCTGGGGAATTTTGCTCGTCGTCCGCGCGACGACGGGAACGTCGCCCGCGGAAGTGCTCGCGATGATCGGAATCGGCGGCTTGGCGATCGGTCTCGCGTCGCAGGATACGGTAAAAAATTTCTTCGGCACGGCGATGCTCGTCATCGACAGCCCGTTTGCCATCGGCGACTACATCGACATTGGCGCGGGAACGCAGGGAACGGTCGTTCGCATAGGATTGCGTTCGACGCGTCTGCGCACTTCGGACGATCACGCGGTTTCCATTCCAAACGTCGATCTCGCCAACCGCATCATCACGACGATTTCCGCGCGGAAAAAAATCCGCCGCGTGATGAATCTCGGGCTGACTTACGACACGCCGCCGGAGAAAGTCGAGGAAGCCGTGCGCATCATTTCCTCCGTGTTGAACGATTCGGGAAAACTCGCGGAGGGAAGCCCGCCGAGCGTGTTTTTCAGCGATTTTACGGATTCCGCGCTGAACATCCGCGTCATCTATTTTTTCGGAACGTCCGACGTCGCCGCCGCCAACGCGTTTGCGCACGAGACGAATTTGGAAATTCTCCGGCGCTTCAACGCGGCGGGAATTTCGTTCGCGTTCCCGACGCAGACGATCGAGCTGAAAAAGCCCGCGTGACGCGTTCCTGCCGAGTTTTTTTCTTCGAAAAATTTCAGCGGCGGCGTTTTTTCGCAGCGTTCCCGCGCGGTGCTCGGCGTGAGGCGTTCGCCGTTTTCTTTTCTTCCGAAATGAGGCGGAAATCCATCGTGCGGCGGAAACGATCGACGCGTTCGACGACGACGGGAACGCTCTGCCCGAGCGCGTAGCGCTTGCGGAAACGCCTGCCGACGACCGCATTCCCGTCCGGCGTGAGCTGATACAGATCGTCGCTCATCGACGAGAGCGGAATCAGCCCGAACGCCTGAGAAATTTTCAGTTCGATGAAAAGTCCGATGCTGCGGATGTCCGTGATTACGGCGTCGAAGCGCGTTTTTTCTTTTCGAGAAGTTTCCCGTTCGAAATATTCGAGTTGCTTGATCTTCACGGATTCGCGTTCGGCTTCCATTGATGAGCGTTCCGTTTCGGAAATGTGTTCCGCCGTTGCCGCGAGTTCCGCCTGCGTCTGCGCGGGAACCTTTTTCTGCGGCGCGGTTCCGAGCCGATTTTTTTGTAAATAAAAATCGAATACGCGGTGAACGGTCAGATCCGCGTAGCGCCGGATCGGCGAAGTGAAATGCGCGTAATACGTTTTCGCCAGACCGTAATGTCCGTCTGCGCGGGGACGGTAGCACGCCTGCTTGAGGCTGCGCAGGACGCGGATTCGTAGCGGGTAGGCGTCGTCGCGCGTTTTCAGCGTTTCCAACAGTTTCATCATTTCGCCGCGTTTGGAAAGATCGGCGACTTTGATTCCGGCTTCGAGCATTTCTTCGCGCAGCTCGTTGAGTTTTTCCGTTTCCGGCATGTCGTGGACGCGGGAAATGAACGGCAGGTTTTCCTGATGAAATTTCCGCGCGACGAGTTCGTTGGCGAGCAGCATGAATTCTTCCACGAGCTGATGCGACTCGTCGTGTTCGACTTGTTCGATGCGTTCCGCGAAGCCGTCGGCGTCGACGTAGATTTTCACTTCCGGCATGTCGAGATCGAGTGCTCCCGCGCGCATTCTTTCTGCGCGAAGCTTTTTTGCGATCGCCCAAAGCGCGCGGACGTTTTTGCGTAGCGCGGAAATTTCCCCGTCGTTCAAGTCCGCGAGCGCGCGTCCCGGGTGTCCGGAACGATGCGCGGGAACGGCGGGCAGGGCGCGGATCGTGCGGTCGTCGTCTTCGTTCATCAACGCGAAAGCTTGCCCGTAAGTCAGACGTTTGCGCGAGGCGATGACGGTGTTGGCGAAATCGGACGCGACGATTTTTCCGTTCCCGTCGAACGTCGCAAAAACGGATTTCGTGAGCCGCGCCTCGCCTTCGATGAGCGAGCAAATGCCGCTGGAAAGCGCGTGCGGGAGCATCGGAATTACCGTGCCGACGAGATAGGTCGAGTTTCCGCGGGAACGCGCCTCGGCGTCCAGAGCCGTTCCCGTGCGGACGTAGTGCGAAACGTCCGCGATGTGAATGCCGACGCGCGTTTTTCCGTCAGGAAGAAATTCCAGCGAGAGCGCGTCGTCGAAATCCTTGGCGTCGTCCGGGTCGATCGTTATCGTGAACACGTCGCGGATGTCGCGCCGTCCGTGCATTTCTTTCGTTTCGACTTTCGCGGGAACGTTCCGTAGTTCTGCGTTGACCGCGTCGGGAAATTTCGGCGACAGATGATAGCGGAAAAGAATCGCGCGGTATTCGGCGAGCGGCGTGTGCGACTGACCGAGCACCTTCTCGATTTCGCCCGTCGGATTTTCGCTGCGGCGCGTCCATTCGTTCAAGCGGACGACGACTTTTTCGCCTTCTTTCGGTTGCGGGAACAGAGGCGAACGCGCGGGATCGGGCACGAGAATGTCTTTCGCGATGCGCGGGTCGTCCGGACGAACCGCCCAGTAATAACGCGCCTGTATGAGCGTTCCCGTCGTCGCGGAAAACGCGCGCTCGAGAATTTTGACGACGCTCCCGAACGGCAAATCGTCGTCTTGCGCGTAGCGTTCCCGAAAGCCGCCGCGGCGGCGGTTTTTCTCGATGCGGACGACGACGCGGTCGCCGTGCATCGCCGTTCCCGTGTCTTCCGCGCGCACGTGAACGGCTTGCGGAGCGGCGCGTCCGTTCCCGTCGCCCGTCGTCGGTGCGTCGGGCAAAAGTTTCGCGCTCCCGCCCGTGCGGAAAATCAGTTTCCCGCTGACGAGATCCGCGTCCGACGGCAGGCAGTATCGGTCTCGCTTGACTTGTGCGATCGTTCCCGCGCGAACCATGCGCGGAAGCGTTTTTTTCAGACGGCGGAAAAGTTTTCCGTCGCCGACGAGGGCTTTCTGCAATTCATCGACGCGGAGCGGCGAATAATCCTTGCGGCGCAT
>CAZWIK010000028.1:0-22458 GCA_964633895.1 uncultured Enterobacteriaceae bacterium
CGGTATAAATACTCCCCCCCCCCAATTCCTGCCTTTCTGCGCGCGGGAACGGGAATTCTTCATCTGCGGAGATATGAAAATTTCGGGACGCAGCATCAAAATCGTGCGCGACGATTTGTTTCCGGACGTCGGCGGCGGGAACAAGGCGCGCAAAGCCGTGGAATACGAACGCGAACTGCGGCGCGGCGGCTTCGACGCCGTCGTGACGACGGGCGGCGTGCAGTCGAATCACAATCGGGCGGTCGCGCTCATGGCGGCGCGCAACGGCTGGAAATGTCATGTCGTTTATCACGGTTCGCGGGAACGCTTCGAGGAAGAAACCGGGAACGCGGCGATCGTGCGCGGCACGGGCGCGAGCACGGAATTCGTGAGCGCGGATCAGATTTCTTCGGCGATGGACGCCGCGATGGAGCGTTTTCGCGCCGAAGGGCGCAGACCGTATTACGTCACGGGCGGCGGACACGATTTGCCCGGCGGGAACGCCTACGTGAACGCCGTGCAGCGGCTTTTCGAATACGGGCGGGAAACCGGATACAAGCCGGACGCGATTTTCCTCGCTTCGGGAACGGGTTCGACGCAGGCGGGAATTCTGGTCGGGCTGGAAAAAGTCGGCTGGGGAGACATGGTGGAGGTCTTCGGCATTTCCGTCGCGCGTCCGCGGGAACGCGGCGAGCGATGCGTGAGAGATTTCGCGGAGCGTCTCGCCGCCGCGCACGGAATCGCGCCGGAGACTGTTGCGGGAAAAGTCCGATTTTGCTCGGAGTATCTGTGCGGAGGATACGAAAAATTTTCCGAAGAAATGAAAGATTTTCTGGCGGAAACGCTGCGCAAGACCGGAATCGTTTTCGACACGACGTATTCGGGCAAAGCACTCTTCGGAATGCGCGAAATGCTGAACGCCCGCGGCTTTCGCGGGAACGCGCTTTTCTGGCATACGGGCGGAATCATGAACTTTCTGGCGGGAACGCACTGACATGAACATTCTTTTTTCATGCGCCGGACGGCGCGCTTATCTCCTGAAATATTTTCGCGGCGCATTGGAAAAATCGGGCGGCGGGAAAATCTTTGCGACGGACATGTCGCTCTCCGCGCCCGCGCTCGCTTTCGCGGACGAAGCGATTCGCGTTCCGTCCGTCTATGCGGAAAATTACGTGGAAACGCTCGCCGCGATCTGCCGCGAAAACGGAATCGGTCTGCTCATTCCGCTGAACGACTTGGAACTGCCGATTCTTTCCGCCGCGCGGGAACGCTTTGAAAGCGCGGGAACGCGTCTGCTCGTCTCGTCGCCGCGCGTCATCGACATTTGTTTCGACAAACTGAAAACCGCCCGCTTCGTCGAGAACCTCGGCTTGAAGACGCCGAAGACTTTCGTCGCGCTCGACGAGGCTCTGCGCGCGCAGACCGCGGGAACGCTCGCGTTTCCGCTTGTGCTGAAGCCGCGCTGGGGTTCCGGCTCAATCGGGATAGAATTCGTGCGGGATCGTCGGGAACTGCTCGACGTTTATGAAATCGTGCGGCGAAAAGTCGCGCGTTCGATTCTGGCGAACGCGTCGTCGAAAACGGAAGAAATTCTGATTCAGGAAGCGATCGTCGGGAACGAATACGGACTGGACGCGATGAACGATCTGAACGGACGCTGCGTCGCCGTTTCCGTCAAGCGGAAGCTGGCGATGCGCGCGGGAGAAACGGATAAGGCGGTTACCGTGGACAATCCCGAAATCCGGGAAATCGGGCGGAAAATCGCGGGCGCGCTGAAACATGTCGCGAATCTCGACTGCGACGTGCTCGAACGCGCGGGAACGTATTTCGTGCTGGAAATGAATCCGCGCTTCGGCGGCGGTTATCCGTTTTCTCAGGAGGCGGGAGTCGATCTGCCGCTGGCGATTTTGAAATGGATGCGCGGCGAAGGCGTTCCCGCGTCTTTGCTTGAGGCAAAGACGAACGCGTCGTTCGCCAAGTGTGACGTTCTTGTGGGAATACCCCCCCCCCATTTTCTGAGTAGCGGAAATTCTTTCGCGTTCCCGCGGGAACGCGGACGGAATCTCGCCTTCCCGCGCTTCTTCCGAAACGAAAGGAGCGCGGCATGAGCGCGGGAACGCGGGAAAACATTCTGATTTCGTCGGCGGGAAAGCGCGTTTCGCTTCTGCGCGAATTTCAGTCGGAGTTGAAAAACGCGTTCCCGCAGGGAAAAGTTTTCGCGTCGGAAATGAATCCGGAAATGTCGCCCGCCGCGCGCGTTTCCGACGGTTGTTTCCGCGTGCCCAGCGCGACGGACGCGGATTTTCCCGCCGCGCTTTTCCGCATCTGCGCGGAAAACGGCGTCCGCGTCGTCGTACCGACGATCGACACGGAGCTTTCCGCGCTCGCCCGCGCGAAAAAGCACTTTGCCGAGGCGGGAATTTTTGTGCTCGTGCCCGATGAGGATTTCGTCGCCGTCTGCCGCGACAAGCGGCGCACGGGCGCGTTTTTCGAATCGCGCGGAATCCGCGTTCCCGCGCCGATCGACAAAAACGCGCCGACGTTCCCGCTTTTCGCGAAGCCCTACGACGGCTCGCTCAGCAAGGATTTGTTCGTCGCGCGTTCCCGCGAGGAGCTGACGCCGGAGATTCTGAATCACCCGAAGCTCATGTTCATGGAATACATCGACAAGCGCGTTTACGCGGAATACACGGTCGATATGTATTTCGGACGCGACGGGCGCGTGAAATTCGTCGTGCCGCGCGAGCGCATCGAAATCCGCGCGGGCGAAATCAGCAAAGGACGCACCCGCAGAAATTTTCTCTCCGGATTTTTGCGGGAACGCTTCGCGGAAATCCGCGGCGCGGCTGGCTGCATCTGCGCCCAGTTTTTCTTCGACGAAAAAACGCTCGACGTCGTCGGAATCGAGATAAATCCGCGCTTCGGCGGCGGCTATCCGCTCAGCTTCGGCGCGGGAGCAAATTTTCCCCGCGCGGTCGTCCGCGAATATTTTCTCGGCGAGACGCTCGCGTTTTCCGACGCGTGGGCCGACGGCACGCTGATGCTGCGCTACGACGCCGAAATCATCGTTCCCGCGCGGCGGCAGGTCTTCGTTTTCGATTTGGACGACACGCTCTGCGCCGAGGCGGATTTTCTGCGTTCCGCTTTTCGCGAAATTTCGATTCGTCTCGCGGGAACGAGCGGCGCGGGAACGCTTTTCGAAGAAATGCTCGCGATGCGTTCGCGCGGCGAGAATGTATTTGAAAAATTACACGAAAGATTCGGCGTTCCCTTGGCGGAGCTGCTTGCGCAGTATCGCGCGCACGTTCCCGCGATGCGGCTTTCGGCGGAAACGCGGCGGGCGCTCGACGCGTTGAAATCGCGCGGTGCCGTGCTCGGAATCATCACGGACGGGCGTTCGCTGACGCAGCGGAACAAGATTCGCGCGCTCGGGCTGGACGAATTTTTCGACGACGAAAACATCGTGATTTCCGAGGAATTCGGCGCGGAAAAACCGTCGCCGCTCGGCTGCGAATTTTTCATGAAAAAATTTCCGGACGCGGAATTCTGTTTCGTCGGAGACAATCCGAAAAAAGATTTCGCCGCGCCGAATGCGCTCGGGTGGAAAACCGTCTGTATTCTCGATTCCGGCGGGAACGTGCATGCGCAGGATTTTTCTGCCGTTCCCGCGTCTTTTCTTCCGCAACGAAAAATCAAAACGCTCTTGGAACTGCTATGAACATTTGTTTTTTCAATTTGACCGAGCCTGCGGGCGAAAAGGTCGGGAACGGCGTCGTGCGCGTCGCGGCGACGCTTGCCGTCGTCCTGCGGGAACGCGGACATCGCGTCGAGTTTTATGGCGCGCCTCCGAAAAGTTCCTTGAAGAAGCTCGGCGTTTCCGCGGGAACGCATTTTCGGAATTTTCTGCGGGAACGGAAAATCGACGTCGCCGTCTGGCAGATGGGAAGCTGCCGCGTTCCGTTTTCTCTGAAAAATCTGCCATGCCGCCTGATTGCGGTTTGGCACAACGCGCCGAATTTCAGGAACGAGGATTACGCGCTTCGACTCTGCGAAAGCTATAAAATCCGAGCGCGTCCGTTGCGTCGAATTTTTCTTTCGCGCCTTGCGAGAAGCGCGATTCAGCGCGTTTATGAAATTTACCGTTCCCGCGCGTTCGATTACACATGCGGATGCAGCGACAGATTCGTTTTGCTTTCGGAAAAATTCATTCCGGATTTTCCGCCGGCGCGGGCGTTCCCGCAAAAAATTCGCGCGATCGCGAATCCGGCGCCTTACGCGCCGCAGAGCGTTGATTTTTCAAAAAAGAAAAAGGATCTGCTTTTCGTCGGGCGGCTGAACAACGGGCAAAAGCGTCTGGATCTCCTTTTGAAAATTTGGGCGCGCCTCGAAGCGCGTTTCCCGGAATGGCGGCTGCGGATTGTCGGCGACGGACCAGATGCCGGAAGGCTCAAGCGCCTCGCGGGAACGCTGCGCCTGGAACGCGCGTCGTTCGAGGGATTTCGCGATCCCGCGCCGTTTTATCGCGACGCGGCGATTTTTTGCATGACGAGCGCGTTCGAGGGCTTCCCAATGGTTCTCGTCGAAGCGGCGGCGTTCGGCTGCGTTCCCGTCGCGTTCGACTCGTTCGCCGCTGTGCATGACATCATCGACGACGGAGAAAACGGAATTCTCGTTCCCGCGTTCGATTTGGACAAATACGCCGAAACGCTCGCCGAACTCATGAGCGACGACGCACTGCGGGAACGGCTTGCGCTCGCCGCGCGGGAACGCGTCGCCAATTTTTCCGCGGACAAAATCGCGGCGCGCTGGGAAGCACTTTTTGAAGAGACGTTGCGTTGAATTTCGCGGGAGTGCTCGCGTTTTTTTTCTCCTGAGAATTTTTCAGACAAACCGACGCCGCGACTGCGCTTTACAGGTGTTATGAAATACCAATGCACAGTCTGCAAATACATTTACGACGAGGAAAAGGAAGGCGTGAAATGGCATGAATTGCCGGACGACTGGCGTTGCCCGAAATGCAAGGCGCCGAAGCGGGTCTTCGTGCCGGTGCGCGAGCCGAAACCTCGGGGGAACGTCTGATTTTTCCTTTGGGTGTTCCCGCTTTTTCGTTTTTTTACCGAAAGGCGACAAAAAAACGTTCCCGCCAGTGTTGCGGGAACGTTTTTTTGTTGTGGGAACGCGAAATTACGCGGCGGCGTTCCCGTTGGAAGAGGTCGTCGTCGCCGTGTAAGTGCGCGAGGCGGCTTCGGAATCCAGCATGAGCAACCCCTGACCTTCGCTGTTCACGAGCTTGAGGCGGTCGATGATGTTTTTCACGTTGTCTTCTTCTTCGATTTGCTCCGTGACGAACCATTGCAGGAAAATGTCCGTGGCGAAATCGTGTTCGCTTTTCGCGAGGTGGACGAGTTCGTTAATTCTGCGCGTGACTTCTGCCTCGTGTTTCGCGGCGGCGGAGAAAACTTCGAGCGCGTTCGCCCATTCCGCAGGCGGCTGGTCGATGGCGGACAGTTTGGCGAGCCCGCCGCGCGAGAGCACGAAATCGTAGAATTTCAGCGCGTGGTCGGTTTCTTCCTGATACTGAATGCGCATCCAATTCGCGAATCCCGGCAGACCGTTGTCCTGAAAATACGCGGACATGGCGAGATAGAGGTTCGCCGAATACATTTCCCACTTCAACTGTTCGTTGAGGGCTTTGGTGATGGTTTCGCTAATCATAGTGCGGACGATTCTCTACCGTATTTTCGGCGAAATCAAGATTTCAAAGCGGAAAAATCGCGCCCGCGCGGGAACGTTTTTCGGGAAAAACGGTTGCGCGCGTTTCGGGCGTGCGATAAAACGTTTTCCATGTCGTCAAGCCCCGCCACAGTTTCCGAATTGAAAACGCTCCCGCCGAGCAACTGCTTCTTCGGCGTCTTCGTTTTGAAAAAGATTTCGACGCGCACGGCGCGCACGGGATCGCCGTTCTACATGCTGGATTTGGGCGACCGCACGGGAACGTTTTCCTGCACGGTATTCTCGGACAACCCCGTCGCGGGAACGCTGCGCGAGCTGCGAGAGGGCGTCGTCGTCCGCGTCGAAGGCGTCACGGGAACGTATCAGGGGCGGTTTTCGCCGAAGCTCGACGACATCTCGCTCGTGGACGAGGAAGAAGTCGAAAGCAAAGGGCTGGCGTCGACGCTGGTCGAGGTTTCGCCGGAAAATTTCGACGAGCTTTGCGCGGAGCTGGACGACCACATCGAGGCGATCGCGCACGAGCCGCTCCGCCGCACGACGCGCGCCGCGCTCGACGAGGCGGGCGACGTTTTCAAAAATTCACCGGCGGCGATTTCGATGCATCACGCGTATCGCCACGGATTGCTGGAACATTCGTGTCATCTCGCCCGCGTGGCGCGCGCGCTACTGCCGCTTTACCCGCAGGTCGATCCGAGCCTCGCGATCGCGGGAACGCTACTGCACGACATCGGGAAAACCATCGAGTATTCGCAGGGGCTGGCGACGCGGAAGACGCGCGCGGGCATTCTTCAGGGACACGTCGTTCTGGGCTATCGTTGCGTGCGCAAGCACGGACTGAAAAATCATCTCGAGCCGGAAATTTTGGAGCGGCTCGAACACATCGTTCTGAGTCATCAAGGCGAACTGGAATGGGGCGCGGCGGTGCTCGCGGCGACGCCGGAAGCGATTTTCGTTTCCTTGATCGATAATTTGGACGCGAAAATGGGCATGGTGCAGGCGGCACTTCGCGGCGCGGCGGGAACGGACGAATTTTCGGAATTTTTCCCCGGTCTCAAATCGTCGGTCCTGCTTTCCCCGCCGTTCCCGCCGCCGAAAAAAGGCGCGTCCGAGGGCGATGCTCCGTCGGCGGAATCCTGATTTTTTGAAGATGAAAGTGCTGCGGCAGTGTCTCGTTTTCGTCTGCGCGTTCGCTTTCGCGGGAACGCTCTGCGCGAGCCCGCGTCCGGCAAATCACACGGTGCGCGCGCGCCTGCCGGCGCTTCTTCCCGTTCCCGCCGCCGCCGATTCCGCGCATCCTCCGCTGAAAATCGAACCGTATGCCGCGCTGAGCGTCGCCCGCGTGCCGGAATGCTCGGGGCTGGCGAAAAGTTCCCGCTATCCGAACACGATTTGGACGATTTCCGACAGCGGCGCGGAGCCGCCGAGCCGAGCCGTCGTCTACGCAATGCGCGAAACGGGCGAAATCGTCATGCCCGCGTCGATGCGGGAACGCTACGCCGGCATCAGCGTCACGGGAACGCGCAACCTCGACTGGGAGTGCCTGACGCTCGATGAGCGCGGGAACCTCGTCGTTGGCGACGTCGGCAACAATCTGAGCAACCGCCGCAATCTCTGTTTCTACATCGTTCCCGAACCGAATCCGACGCAGGACGTCGTCACGCCGCAGCGCAGGAAAGTTTCGTTTTATTTTCCGACACAGGACGAATTTCCCGCCGTTTCCCGAAATTACGACTGCGAGGCGTGTTTTGCGCTGAACGGGCAAATTTATTTTTTTACAAAGCATTGGACGGACACGGAAACCGTGCTTTGGCGCGTCGATCCCGCCGTCGAATCGTATCAGGCAGCCGTTCCCGTGGCGCGTTTCGACGCGCGCGGCATGGTGACGGACGCGGCGCTGTCGCCGTCGCGCCGCCGCCTCGCCGTGCTCACGTATCACGGGCTGTGGGTTTTCGAGCTTCCGCCGCCGGACGCGTCCGGGAAAGTCGATGAAACGGCGTTCTTCACGTCCGCTCCCGCGCGTTTTCGCCGCCTGTCGCCGCCCGTCGGCAACTGGCAGCTGGAAGGGCTGACGTTCTCGGACGAAGAGACGCTTCTGCTCGTGGCGGAGCAGGGTGGGCTTTTCCGCGTTTCGGTGGGCGACTTGCCGCTTCCGGAGGATTCTTCCGTTCCCGCGTCCAAAAAATAACCCGGCGGCGCGGGAACGCGGAAAAAATTTTCTTTAAAAAACGGGCGCGTGCGGGTAGCATACGATGAACGATTTTTACCATCCAACAAATCAAGAAAATTTATGAAAAAAGAGCTGATCGAAAATCTGGAAGCCCTGCGAAAAAAAGCCATTGCCGGCGGCGGGGAAGACAAACTCGACGCCCGACGCAAGAAAGGGCTGATGACGGCGCGGGAACGCATCGCGGGATTGGTTCAGCCGGGTTCTTTTATGGAATTCGGCATGCACATCAAGCACCACTGCCAGGATTTCGGAATGAAGGGCAAGGATTTGCCGTGCGACGGCGTCGTGACGGGCGTCGGGAACGTGGACGGACGATCGGTCGCCATTTATTCTCAGGATTTTACGGTTCAGGGCGGTTCGCTCGGACATGAACACGCGCAGAAAATCTGCAGAATGCAGGAATACGCGCTGAAAATGGGAATGCCAATCATCGGCATCAACGATTCCGGCGGCGCGCGCATTCCCGAAGGCGAAATGGCACTGAAAGGCTTCGGCGACATCTTTTACCGCAACGTGCAGGCGTCCGGCGTCGTTCCGCAGATTTCGATCATCGCGGGCCCGTGCGCGGGCGGTGCGGCGTATTCTCCGGCGCTGACGGATTTCATCATCATGAAGAAATCCAACGCGCAGATGTTCATCACGGGACCGGAAGTCATCAAGGCGGTTACGGGCGAACAGTGCACGATGGACGAAATCGGCGGCGCGGCGGCTCACGCTTCGATCAGCGGGAACATTCACTTCGTCGCGGAAGACGACGCGCACGCGCTTCAGATCGCGCGCCGTCTGCTCAGCTACCTTCCCTCGAACAACATGATGGATCCGCCGCATCATCCGACGCCGATCGTTTCGATGCAGGAAGATCCAGAAATGGCGGACCTCGTTCCCGCCGATCCGAAGCTGCCGATCGACATGAAAAAGGTCATCGACCGGCTTTTCGACGAAAACACGTTCTTCGAGGTGATGGCGGATTTCGCGAAAAACGCGATTATCGGGTTCGCGCGGCTTCAAGGCATCGTCTGCGGCATCATCGCCAACCAGCCGACGATGAAGGCGGGCGTTCTCGACATCGACGCGGCGGACAAATGCGCGCGTTTCATCCGCTTCTGCAACGCGTTCAATATTCCGCAGGTCACGCTCGTGGACGTTCCCGGCTTCCTGCCAGGCAAGGCGCAGGAACGTGGCGGCATTATCCGCCACGGCGCGAAAATGCTTCACGCGTTCTCCGCTTCGACCGTGCCGAAAATCACGCTCGTGCTGCGCAAAGCCTACGGCGGCGCGTATATCGCGATGTGCTCGAAATCGCTCGGCGCGGACGCGGTCTTCGCTTGGCCCACGGCTGAAATCGCCGTCATGGGTCCCGCCGGCGCCGCGAACATCGTTTTCAAAAAGGACATCAACGCCGTCGGAGAAAAAGCGAAAGCCGACGCTCTCGCCGAAGGCAAGACGGAAGAAGAAGCGGAACGCGTCGGAAAAGAAGCCGCGAGTTCCCGCGCCGCCGTTTACGCGGACGAATACAGCGCGCAGTTCGCGACCCCGTATCGCGCCGCCGCGAACGGCGTTGTCGACGACGTGATCACGCCCGCGCAGTCCCGCGCGATGCTTTCCCAGGCACTCCGCAATTCGCTTTCGAAGCGCGCGACGCGTCCGCCGAAGAAACACGGCAACATGCCGCTGTAATTCGCGGGAACGCTTTTTCGTAAAATCGGAATTCGAAAAAAAACAATGATTTTTCAAACTTTTCTGAGCGAAATCAACTGGGGCGTCGTCGGCTGGGTTCTGGTCGGAACCGTCGTGCTGGTCATCGTCGTCGCGGCGATCGGTCGAGCCGTCGCCGCCGCGTTCCCGCCGAGCGCGGAACACGTTTCCAATTTCCGCAAGCCCGCGGCACCCGTCGCCGTTCCCGCGGCGGTTTCCGTCGCATCTGCGCCGCGCGTTCCCGCCGCCGCCGCTTCCTCGGCGAACGCCGCGGGGGGCGTGCCTCCGGAAATCATGGCGGTCATCGCCGCGTCCGTCTCCGTCGTTTTGCGCGGACATCGTTTCGCGATCACCGACGTCGCTCCCGCGAAAACGCCGGATATTGAGCAGCTGATGTCGCTTTGGTCGCTCGAAGGTCGCCGTCAGGTTTATTCCTCCCACACGCTCCCGCGCTGATTTTTCCGCGTTTTTTTTCAGAAAATTTACCGACACATTTAAACGTATTAAAGAAAGCTGTTTATGAAAAAACTTAAAGTTACCGTTGACGGAAAAGTTTACGAAGTCTCCGTCGAAATCGAAGGCGAAGCCGCCACGCCGTCGGCTCCCGTCGCTCCCGCTCCCGCGCCTGTCGTTTCTGCGCCGGTTTCCGCCGCGCCTGCGCCCGCCGTTTCCGCGCCTGCTCCCGCCGCCGCTGCTCTGGCTGCCGTTCCCGCGGGTGCGACCGGTGTGCCTTCTCCGCTTGCGGGCAAAGTTGTTTCGATCGACACGAAGGTTGGCGCGTCCGTCAAGGACGGCGAACAGATTCTGACGATCGAGGCGATGAAGATGAACACGTATATTTACGCGAACAAGGCGGGAACGGTGTCCGCGATCAACGTCGGCGTTGGGGACGGCGTTGAAGAAGGGCAAGTGCTTGTCGTCATTTCCTAACGGAGGTTTTCATGTATTCTCTGTTTGCAGAAGCCGCCGTTTCCGCGACGCGGGAAGAAGCGTCTTTGGAGGCGGCACTTCAATGGCTTCCGTGGATTGTGCTGATCGCGGCGCTCGTCGCCGTCGTTCTCGCGCTTCTCGTGAAAGGCATTTACCTGTTTCTGCATATTTTCAGTAAGAAGGGCTGAAAAAACGGAAAATCCGCTCGCGGGAACGCGCATTCGTTTCGTTCCCGCGTTCTTTTCCGAAAGAAAACCCAATGAACAATATTGACATCATAAACATCGTCCGGCGGCTTTTCGAAGGAATCACCACGCTCGTCGATTCGCCTCCGGTTCTGTGCTGGACGGGCATCGGGCTGATCCTTCTCGGCGGCGTTCTCGTTTTTCTCGGAAAGCGCGGCATTCTCGAACCGTTGCTGATGATTCCGATGGGCTTGGGAATGATCGTCGCCAATGCGGGAAATCTTTATCTCGACTCGACGACGGCAGCCGAATCCGAGCGCTTTTCCGAAGCGCGCTGGATCAACAGCGCGGACCGCACGGACGTTCGCTATTTTACGATTGAATCCGACGTGGATTTTGCCGAGAAATCGGCGCAGACGAGCAAATACATTCACGTCAAAAGCGAAAAGCAGATTGCCGACTTCCTGAAAGCGGAAAAGCTGGATATCCGCGACGCGGAAACGCAGGCGGTGCTCAGCGGGAGCGTCGTGCTTCAAGGCGATCTCAACGTCGAGCCGCTGGTGCAGGACGAAACGAATCTCGTCGCGCTGATGCAGAAAGACTGGATTCAGCCGATTTACAACTACGCGTTCAGCAACAACCTCATCGCGTGCTTCATCTTCATGGGAATCGGCGTGCTGCTGGACGTCGGCTTCCTCATGGCGCGTCCGTTCCAGAGCGTTTTCGTCGCGTTTTGCGCGGAGCTCGGCACGATCGTGACGTTCCCGGTCGCGATCGCGTGCGGCTTGGATTACGGCGAGGCGGCGTCGATCGCGATGGTCGGCGGCGCGGACGGTCCGATGGTGCTTTTCACTTCGTTGAAATTGGCGAAAGACCTGTTCGTTCCCGTGACGGTTGTCGCGTATCTTTACCTCGGTATCACCTACGGCGCGTATCCGTTCCTGATCCGTTTCCTCGTTCCCGAATCGCTTCGCAAGGTGCGCAACAAGCCGCCGAAAAAACCGATTAAGGTGACGGCGAACGAAAAAATCGCGTTCACGGTCGTTACCTGCACGGTGCTGTGTCTGCTGTTCCCTGTCGGCGCGCCGTTGTTCTGCTCGCTGTTCGTCGGAATCGCCGTCCGCGAGGCGGGAATCCAGTCGTTCATCCGGCTCATCGACCAGGTTTTCCTCTACGGCGGAACGTTTTTCCTCGGGCTGATTCTCGGCTTGCTTTGCAGCGCGAGAACGCTTCTCGACGAAAAAGTCCTGATTCTGCTCGTGCTCGGCATTTTCGCGCTCACGGTTTCCGCCGTTGGCGGAATCATCGGCGGCTACATCATGTATATGCTGACGGGACGCCGTTTCAACCCGGTCTGCGGCATCGCCGGCATTTCCTGTGTGCCGACTTGCGCGAAAATCGCGCAGAAGGAAATTTCCCGCGTCGCTCCCGACGTGATCGTGCTTCCCGACGCGCTCGGCATCAACATTTCCGGCGTGATCACGTCCGCGATCTTCACGGGCGTCTACATCGCGCTCGTGCCGATGATCAGCGGCTGAGTTTTTTTTCCGGACGAAAAGAAATCGCGTTCCCGCGCGGCGAAAGCCGGTTTTCTGCGGGAACGCGTTTTTTGTTTTGCGGGAGAGAGGCGTTTTTGTCTTTGTTTTTTCTCATGAAAAAAATTCCTCGGTTTTGGATTGCGGGAACGCTCGTCGCGCTACTCGGCGTCGCCGTCGCGCGGCTTCTCGCGCCGCAGCTCGAAGCGTCGTTCCCGCACGGCGTCTATCTCGTCGTGAAGACGCTGGGGCACTTCATCGCATTCGCCGGAATTTTCGTCATCGCGCGGGGCATTTCCAAAGGAAAATCCGACGGCGGAAACGAGGACGCCGTCGATTAGCCGGAGACGTTCTGCCTCCGCAAAAAAAAACGGGCGTTCCCGCGCGGCGAAAGCCGAATTTTTTTTCCCGCGGGAACGCCTGTCTTTTTTTTTGAAAAGCCGAAGGAAGTTCAGCGCGCGCTTTTCGTTTCGAGAAACGTTTCGAAATTGCGTCCGCTGGGTTCCTGATACGGCGTGAGGTTGAATTCGGAAATCACGGCGAGCAGGTGGTCGAAAAGATCCGACTGAATGTCTTCGTAATTCGCCCAGCGCGTGTCGTTTGCGAAAACGTAGATTTCGAGCGGGAGTCCCGTCGGTCCCGGATCGAGTTGCCGCACGAGCATCGTCATGTCTTGACGAATGCGCTTGTTCGCTTTGAGATAAGCCATGCAGTAGGCGCGGAACGTGCCGATGTTCGTGAGACGCCGGATGTTCGCCGACGAAACCGCTCCCGCCTCCGCGGGAACGTGCGCGTTGGCGGTGCTGAGTTCTTTCATTTTGCGGGCGAGATACGGCTTGAGCAGTTCGATTTCGTTCCAGTGGGCGATTTCTTTTTCCGTGGCGAAATGAATCGTCTGCGTGTCGATGTGGATCGCGCGCTTGATCCGCCTGCCGCCAGAGCTTTCCATGTTGCGCCAGTTTTTGAACGCGTTGGAAATCAGCGTGTAGGCGGGAACGTTGGAGATGGTGTTATCCCAGTTGCGGATCTTGACAGTCGTCAGCGAAACGTCGACGACTTCGCCGTCTACGTCGGTGTTTTGGATCTGAATCCAGTCTTTGTTGCGGACGAGATCGTTTGCGGAAATGAGGATTCCCGCCGTGAATCCGAGCAACGCGTCCTTGAAGACGACGAGGAGAATCGCCATCAGCGCGCCGAGTCCGGAGAGGAAATACATCGGCGATTTGTCCGAAAGAATCGAAAGCACCCAAATGGCGACGCCGAGCGTCAGCAAGCCTTTCAGCGCCTGGAAAAATCCCTTGATCGGCACGTCTTTGAGGCGATCGTTGTGCATGCCGATGATCATCGCGGCGTTGATTACGGAATAGGCCGTTCCCGCGACGGCGACGGCGAAATAAATGCTCGTTCCCGCCTTGAAAACTTCGAGCAGTTTTTCGCTATGCGCGAAAACGTTCTGGCAAAGGTGCAAGCTGAAAATCGAAATGATCAGATGCGCCGCGCGCCCGGGAAAATGCGCCTCGCAGAACGCGTCGTCCCACGTGTTGCGGGAACGCTTCGCCCAGATGTGGGACGTCGCGGTGAAAACGAATTGCGTCGCGCGCTGAAAAACGAACATGCCGAGAACGAACGCCGCGCCCAGAACGAGCGAAGCGGTGGTCTGCGCGTATTCCTCCGGAACGCCGATCGTGACGCAGAGCTCGGTCAGTTTTTCGATATGCCACTGCATGGCTCTCAAAAATGCGGAACCTTGCCGCAAAAGTAAACTTTATTCTCCTTTTTCGCGGCCGCGCGGAAAATCGACGCGTTCCCGCGCGATGTGAATAGATTTTCGGAATAAAACCTTGAAAGCGTTCCCGCAAAATCGTTTCCTTTCCATTGAATCCTTCCGAAAAAAAGAATGTTGAACGGAGCGTTTTTTATATTGGCGAGTTCCCGCTCGGTCTGGTGGTATTGGGAGCAGTGTGATCCGGCGGCGAAGGTCGTCGTCGCGATTCTGATCTGTTGCTCGATTATCTCGATTTCGATTATCGTGAAAAAAATAATGGAACTGCGGGAACTGCGGCGGAATAATTTCACTTTTGAAAATCAGCTCCTGTCACAGGAAAAACTGACGGAAATCGGCGCACTGCCGAACACGGGAAATGCGGTGCCTTACGCGCAGGTGCTTTCCTCCGCGCTGAACGCGCTCCGCAAGCATCGCGGGAAAATTTTCGGCGACGACGACGTGCGCGTCTGCATGGGACACATCGAAAACGCGATCCAGCGCATGATCGGGCGCGTTACCGCGCGCTACGAAAAAGGCATGATCCCGCTGAGCACGTTCGTTTCCGGCGGTCCGTTTCTCGGCTTGCTCGGCACGGTCTGGGGCGTCATGGTCACGTTCGGCGCGCTGACGGAAAAAGCCTCGATCGCGGAACTCGCTCCCGGCGTTTCAGGCGCGCTCGTCGCGACGACGTTCGGGCTCTTGCTGGCGATTCCCGCGTCGTTCGCCTACAACGGGCTTTTGGGAATGACGCGCAGAATGGCGACGGAGCTGGACAACTTCGCTTCCGCCGTCGCCGACCAAATGGAAAACGAGCTTTTCGAAGAACTCCGCGAGCATCGGAAAGCGGAAGAAAAACGCGTTCCCGCCGCCACCGAGGACGAAGCGCGCGCTCCCGCCGGAGAAAATCCGTTTCTGAGGCGCGAAATCGCAGGCGAAGACGCGGGAACGCTCTCCGCCGACTCGCTCCCGCGCTCCCGTCCCTCGTGGGAATAAATCCGAACCCGCGGACAAGGAATCAGACGCAATGGCTCGCAATTTTTCAGGACGACACAAAATGACGCCCATGGCGGAAATCAACGTCACGCCGCTGCTCGATTTGTGTTTCTGCCTACTCATCATTTTCATGATCGCGACGCCAGTGCTCGAACAGACGACGCGTATCGAGCTGCCCGTCGCGTCCGCGAAATCCGGCGCTCCCGCCGCCGCCGAAACAAAATACCGCTTCGTTTCGATCGACCGTTACGGCGAATATCATCTCGGCGACGACAAGGTTTCGGCGGACGCGCTACTCGCCGCGTTCGCGGAAATCGCAGCACTTCCCGCCGACGAGCAGCCCATCGTCCGCATTCGCGCGGATGGTCAGCTCGAATACCAGAAGGTCATCACGGTTTTCGACATGGCGAAAAAACAGGGCTTGGGCAAAGTCGCCATCGATACCGAAATCGACCGCGCTTCGGGAAAATAAGACGATGGTCGGGACCGGAATAAAAGGAGCGGCTGTTTCTTTCGCGCTGCACGTCGCGGCGTTTTCCGCCGTGTTTTTCCTTTCGGCGAAAACGAAAAGCGGAGCCGACGTTTCCGCTGCAGATCCATTGCTCGCCATGCTCGCCGATCCGAACGCGGATCCGACGAAAGACGCGGGGCTTGTCGGCGAAAAGCGCGGACTCGCCGCGGGAACGCTCGACGGCGAAACGCTTGAAAAAACGCCGCTGGATTTCGCGTCGGAGGAAATCGAAAAATTGAATCGAGAAGCCGACGAAGCCCTGTCGACCCCGCTTCCGGAACCAGAATCTCCCGAGGAACCCGCGCCCGCCCCGGAACCCGTTCCCGCCGCCGCAGAGCCGGCGAAGGCGGAACCCGTTCCCGTTCCCGCGGAAAAATCGCCGAAATCCGCCGCGCCCGAAAAAAAATCAGACAAAACGCCTGCCGCGAAAAAAGCTCAGAAAAAATCCGAAAAAATTTCTTTCAAAGACTGGCAGAAGGCGAACGCAGGCAAAGGCAAGCCCGCGCAAAAGCCGAAAAAAACGAACGCGGGATCGGACGGCGGCGTGAAAGTCGCGCGGATCGACCCGTCGAAAATCGGCGTGGCAGGCGGAGGCGGGAACGGGAAAAAAACTTTCGGCGTGCCAGACGGAACGGGCGGGAACGGCGGCGACGGCGGGCGCGCCGTCGCGTCCGCGCAACAGGCTTACGCGGCGGAAGTCGCGGGAAAACTCGCCGCGCATCTCGACGGCGTGCTGACGCAGACTCCGCTGAAGCTTGAGGCTTCGGTTTCGGTTACGGTGCGCCTCGGCGTGGACGCGCGCGGGAACGTCCGTCTGCTCGACGTCCTCGGAACGTCGGATCCGCAGGTGCGTGACCGCGTCGCGAAAGCCGTCGCCCGTCTCGGAAAATTCCGCGCTCCGCCGGAAGGTCGCGCGTTCGACATGAGCATTCCCGACGTCGTTCTGCGCCCGCTGTGAATTCCGGCGCGTTCCCGCCGCCTTTCTCTCCGCGTTCCCGCGCGGGAACGCCGGTTCCGCACGGAAATGTGCGTCGGTTTTAACTTTTGTGTAAAAGTTTCTTGACGACGGATTCTTTTGCTGATAAAAAAGTCGCAATTAAAAAAAATACGCTGATATTTTATGAAAACTGCAAAGCTAACACTTGTATCATTAACCGCCGCTGCAATGTCCGCGTTTTTCCTCTCCGGGTGCGATTCTTCGAAGCACCTTGATCCTCATGCGCAATGGCAGACGGGGGACGTTTCGTCCGCCGCGTCCGTCGCGCGGCAGAATCTGGAAACCGGCGACATGGAAAAAATGTTCAAAACGCTCGATTCGGACGACGAACCGCTTCTTTGGGTGCTTGATGCGGGACTGATCGCCGGAATCAACGGCGAATACGAAACGGGAACGCTCTTGCTCGACATCGCCAAAGGAAAAATCGACGAAGGTTATCAGCAGGGCGAAGAAAAGAGCGCGGCGGACACGTTGCTCTCGCTCATCATCGCCGGCGAGTATGAGCCGACGGCGCAGGAAGTCATCATGGTTCCCGTCAACCAGCTCTACAACGCGCTCGGCGGAACGGACAAGAGCAAGGTCCGCAACATCGCGTTGCAGATCGCGGACGTTTCCGCGCAGGTCAACGAAGTGCAGCAGCGTCGGATTCTGGACAGAATCGAAGCGGCGAAAAAGTCGAACGACTTCGATCTGGCGTCGCCGGACAGCGGCGAACTCGAAGGCTCGAAAGGAAGTTTTTCTCCGGCGGAAGAAGCGCAGAGTTCCATTGACTGGAGCGAAGTTTATCCCGGCGGCGATTTTCATCTGGACTTCGAACACGGCGCGGCGGCGAGCGTTTTCCTGAATCCGTTCGCGTATTGGCTCAGCGGCGCCGTGCTGATGAACGCGGCGGAAAACATCGGCGACGTGCGCGACGCGAAAAAGCGTTTTGAAGCCGCGATCAGCCTCGTCGGAGACGGGAAGAGTCCGTTCCTCGAAAGCGAGTTCAAATTGGCGGCGGGCGCGGAAAATTCGGGCGATCTTCAAATCGCGAAAAACGTCGCCCTCGCGGACGCGCAGAACGTAACCTACATCATTTACGAAGGCGGCATGGCGCCGAAAATCGGCGGCGATCCCGTAACCGTTCATGTGCCGAAAATCGTGCAGACCGTGGCGACGACGCTGGTCGCGGCGGTCGGAAAACTCGGTTCCGCGGGCGTCGTGATTCCGACGAAGGGAACGGCATACGTGCCGAGCGTCGAATCTTCCGGAGACATTCCCGAACTGACGGTTCAGGGCGTGACGCCGGAAACGCTCATCGATTACGACGAGACGCTGAAAGACCTCAACGAGACGGAACTCCCCACGGTCGCGTCCGGATTCATTCTCGGCGTATCCGCCGAATACGTCAAACGGTCCGCGCTACTCATCGCGACGGGACTCATGCTGCAGGAGGCGGCGAAGAAGGGCGGAATCACTCTCAGTCTCGCGGAGCAGGGCGCGAAGAAAGTCTTCGAAAGCGTCGCGCAACCGATTGAACTCGACAAACCGGATTCCCGCGCCTGGCGCTTCCTTCCGCGCGGGATCGGCGTCGCCAAGCTCGCGACGCCTTCCGACGGGAAGATCGACGTCGCCGGCGAAAAAATCGCCGTTCCCGCGACGGGCGTGAATTTCGTCCGCATTCGCAAGGCTTCGGACACGTGGCCCGCGACGGTGCAGGTGTTCCCGCTCGCCGGCGAATCGACGGTGCCCGTTCCCGTGACGCGTCTCGGCGCGCCTTAGGTCGCCGACGCCGCGGAATGACGGACGACGCGGACGGCGTTTTCCTTTTTTTGAAAAAAAACAACGCGGATAGACGATGAAACGGAGCTTTTTCAAAAGACTGATTCTGTGCGCGTCGGCGGCGTTGGCGTTGCTTCTTGTCGCGGGCTGCACTCCGCCGCCTACGACGGATCTGACGCCCGACGACTATAAGGCGGCGGCGCGCACGTGTCTCGACAAGATGTTCGCGGACGGCGTTTGGGACAGATTCGACGGCGAGAACGCGCCGACGCTTCAAGTCTCAAACATCATCGATCGGACGACCTGCCATGCGCAGACGTCGTGGATCGCGAACATCATCGTCGGGGAGCTGAACCGAAACGGAAAAGTCAAGGCGATGACGACGGATCAGTATTCGCGGGAAACGGCGTCTCTCCGGAAAAACTGGCAGTCCGAACACGGCGATCTGGACGCGTTCCCGACGCTGCCGGACGTCGTTCTTTCCGGAACGATTTACGAGCACGTTTCCCGCGTCGGGCGGCTTGTCACGAAAACGTATCGGATCGAGTTCGAGCTGAATTCGGACGGAGAAAAATTCGGTCCTTACGATTACGAAACGACGAAAGAGCGCGCGTACTGACGCTCCCTCTCGTTTCCGGACGCGTTCCCGCGGAATTTTTTTTTCTGCGGGAACGCTTTTTTTGAAAAGTCCGCGGGGACGCCGAGCGCGCCGTTCGGAATTTACTTTTCGAGTTTCTGATTGTGCGCGGAATTGTTCGAATACGGAAACATCGGCGGGAGCAGATCGAATTTGAAAGTTTCGCGGTTCACCAGTCCGAGCGTGCGGTCGCTGTCGTAGAGCTTCAGTAAGAATTCCGCCGCCCGACGGCTTTTGTGGTAAATTCTGAACGCTTTGTCGTAGTCGAACGTTTCCGTGTCATTCGCTCTCTTTCCGAATTCCGTTGCCGTCGCCGCGGGAGCGAAGACTTTCGCTCTCATTTTCGCGCCTGACTCGATCAGTTCCCGCGCCAGACCTTCGGTGAACGCGCTGACGTAAAATTTCGTCGCGCAATACGTGACGGCGGGCGGGACGACGGCGTAGCCGCCGCAGGAGGAAACGTTGATGAGCTGTGTCCCGGGAAGGTCTTTGTAGTCGCGGACAAACAGCGTCGACAGAATCGTCGGCACCTCGACGTTGAGCCGGAGCATTTTTTCAATTTTCTCCAGATTCTGCTCGGCTACGCCGTCGTAGTTCCCGAAGCCCGCGTTGTTGATCCATGTCTCCAGCTGAAAATTTTTCAGCTCGGCGTAAAGCCGCTGCGCGTTTTCCGGAACGGACAAATCGGAGACACGGACGACGACGTCGACGGACGGGAACGCCTCCTGAATCTCATCTTTCAGCTGTTCGAGATTTTCTTTGCGCCGCGCGACGATCACCGGATTTTTGCCGCGTGCGGCGAACGCTTTCGCGGTTTCGTAGCCGATGCCGGAGCTGGCACCGGTGATGACGGTGTATTTTTTCGTTTGTTCCATCTGCGCTTCTTTCGTTTTTGATTCGGAAAAATTTATACGGCATGGAGTAAACTCCAAGTCAAGAGGGCGGGAACGCTTTTTTTTTGAAAAATTTGCGGTTTTAAAAGTCGAGCGTCTGCGCTATGCTCGGCGAAAATATGCCTTTCGACGTCGAAAAAATCCGAGAAGATTTCCCGCTTCTGCGCGGGAACGCAAATCTCGTTTATCTCGACAACGCGGCGACGGCGCAGAAACCGCAGCGCGTCATTGACGCCGTTTCCGATTTTTATTCCCGCGGGAACGCGAACATCCACCGCGGGCTTTATCATTTGAGCCAGGAAGCGACGTCCGCGTTCGAGCTGGCGCGTTCCCGCGCCGCGAAATTCCTGAACGCGCGCGAGCCGCGGGAATGCGTCTTCACGCGCGGCGCGACGGAAGCCGTGAATCTCGTCGCGGCGAGCTGGGGCGCGGCGAATCTGCGCGAGGGCGACGAAATTCTGCTGACGCAGGCGGAGCATCACGCGGACATCGTGCCGTGGCAGCTCGTCGCGCGGCGCACGGGAGCGCGCATCGTCGTCGCTCCGGTTTTCGACGACGGCTCGCTGGATTTGGCGACCTTCGAAAAAAAACTTTCTCCGCGCACGAAAATTGTCGGCGCCTGTCACGTTTCCAACGCGCTCGGCACCGTGAATCCCGCGAAGAAAATCTGCGCGCTGGCTCACGCCGCGGGAGCGCTCGCGCTGATCGACGGCGCGCAGTCCGCCGCGCATTTCGCCGTGGACGTGCAGGACATCGATTGCGACTTTTTCGTTTTTTCCGGACACAAAATCTGCGGTCCGACGGGAATCGGCGTCCTTTACGCCCGCGCGGAAATTCTCGAAAAAATGCCTCCGTATCAGGGCGGCGGCGATATGATCGAGACCGTGGATTTCGACGCGGGAACGACTTTTCGCGGCATTCCCGGGCGCTTCGAGGCGGGAACGCCGAACATCGCGGGAGCGATCGGGCTCGGCGTCGCGCTCGATTACGTTTCCGCGTTGCGCCCGCACGCGCAGGCGCATGAAGCGGCGCTTCTGAAATACGCGACCGAAAAGCTCCGCGCGGACGTTCCCGAAATCCGGATTTTCGGTCCGTCGGCACCGGCGGGGAAAGCGTCCGTCATTTCGTTTCATCTCGGCGACATTCATCCGAGCGACGTCGGAATGCTGCTGGACACGTTCGGCGTCGCCGTGCGCGTCGGGCATCACTGCGCGATGCCGCTGATGAAGCGGCTCGGCGTCACGGGAACGGCGCGCGCGTCGTTCGCGTTTTACAACACGTTCGGGGAAATCGACCGCTTCGTCGCCGCGCTACGGAAAATTCGGGGAATGTTTTGAGCCGCTTCGCGTCCATCGTCGCCTTTGGACGGAATGAAACTTTTCGCGCTCTCCGATGGTCACGCGCTGAAACGCGCGCTGCTTTCGCGGGAACGCGCACCGCGGCGGTTTACGGCTGAGCGTTCCCGCAAAAGCCGTTTTTCCCGTTGCAGGGACATACGCGTTCGCATATGCTCTGGAAGCGTTATGGATTATCTTTATGAAGGTTGGGTTCGCCCGATTATTTTTCGCAAAGGCTTTCCTTTCCAAGGCGACGTCGAAAAAACGCACGACGCCTGCTTCCTCGGAATCCGCGCGTTTTCAAAAATCCGTCCGCTGACGTCGCTTCTCCGCCACTTCAATTTGCAGACGCGCAACGTTCCCGCGCAGAAGCCGATCGAGCTTTTCG
Organism: uncultured Enterobacteriaceae bacterium; assembly: GCA_964633895.1. GTDB lineage: Bacteria > Verrucomicrobiota > Verrucomicrobiia > Opitutales > UBA953 > Spyradosoma. The sequence goes on from CAZWIK010000028.1 coordinate 21,567, forward strand.
GCCTGAAATTCCCGAACCGCGTCGGTCTCGCCGCCGGTTTCGACAAACAGGCGCGCATGTGGACGGCGGCGGGAGCGCTCGGCTTCGGACACGTCGAAATCGGCACCGTGACGCGCCATTCGCAGGGCGGGAACGAGAAGCCGCGCATTTTCCGCTTCCCCGAACAGGAAGCCGCCGTCAACAGCATGGGCTTTCCCAACGACGGCGCGGAGGAAATCGCCCGCCGCCTCGCGTCCGGTCCGAAAAAAGGCGCGCGCCTTTGCCCGCTCGGCGTGAACATCGGAAAATCCAAGGTCACGCTGATGGAAAACGTCGTCGAGGATTATCTCGGCTCGTTCCGCCTGCTCGCGCCGCACGCGGATTACGTCGCCGTCAACGTGAGCTGCCCGAACATTCCGAATCTGCTGGCGCTTCACGAGCGTTCCCGCCTCGCTGAGCTGCTCGGCGCATTGCAGCGCGAAAACCAGATTCTTTCCGAAAAAAGCGGAGAAAAACCGCTCCCGCTTCTGCTGAAAATTTCTCCCGACCTCACGTTCCCGCAGATTGACGACGTGCTTTCCGTGCTCGACGAAACGCGCTTCGCGGGCGTGATCGCGACGAACACGACGACTTCGCGCCCGCCCGCGCTGAAAGACGCGCCGGAAAAGGGCGGGCTGTCGGGCGCGCCGCTGATGCGGCGTTCTCTCGACGTCGTGCGCTACATTTCGCGCGCGACAAACGGAAAACTGCCCGTCATCGGTTGCGGAGGAATCTGCTCCGGCGCGGACGCCGACCGCTTTCTGGCGGAAGGCGCGTCGCTCGTCCAGATTTACACGGGAATGGTTTATCGCGGACCGTTCTTCGGGCGGGAACTCGCCCACGCCTATTCTTGGAGCCAGACGAATTGGCCCGG
>CAZWIK010000029.1:0-21831 GCA_964633895.1 uncultured Enterobacteriaceae bacterium
TTTTCGTTCGGGAAAGCGTTCCCGAGCCGAAAGGCGGGGACGCGCGGAGCTTTTATCTTCCGCCGGCGGCAGGAAAAAATTCATTGCCGCACCGTCAGTCCGCTTTTTTGTAAAACTCGCGGGACTGCTCGAGCGCGGCGCGGAAGACGGGAACGTTTAGCTTCGCGTCGGGAAGCCAGTTGTTTTTGCGGTCGAGAATTTCGTAGGAACGGTCGAACTTCACATGCGTGATGCGGTCTTTTTCAATCACGCCGAACTGTTCCGGATGCCCGACTAAAAGCCATTCCCGCGGCGTTTCGTCGAAAAGATTTTTCCCGACGGAATAGTCGCTCGGCGCGTTCCCGACGTGCAGATAATTCTGCATGAGCGTGACGGAAGCGTCGTAATGCGCCGTCCAATGCGAGTAGGTTTTCGGCGGGAGCGACGCGTCGAAAAGAATGAACGGCACTTTGAGCTGCGGCTCGGAAAACGCCGAGCCGTGTCCCCAAAGGTTGTTCCCGTTTTCGTTGAATTCCTGCCCGTGGTCGCCCGTCAGAATGACGATCGTATTTTCGAGCAACCCGCGTTCCCGCAAATCGTCAAACACGCGCTTCAACTGCTTGTCGAGCCAATAGGCGTCGTTTTTGTAAAGATTGAAAAACGCGGCGGGATCGGTGTTTTTCCCGAGCAGCTCGTATTTCGGATTTTCCCAGTTGGTCGGAAATTTCTTTTCCGCGTCCTTCGGCAGATTCATCGCGTGCAGTTCGTCGAAAAAGAGAAATCCGAAAAACGGACGCCGCCGCTCGGCGGGAACGCTCGCGTAATTTTTCGTGAAATCGAGCCACGCGTCCGCGAGGCGCACGTCGCCCTCCGCCGCCGAAACGCCGTCGCCGAGGCTGTATTTCATCGACTCCGCGGGAACGTCGACGAACGCCGTGCGCGTGAACGGCGGGTTCGCGAGGCTCGCAGTCGCGAAAATCGCCGTTTCGTAATTATTTTTCAATAACACGTCGAGAAACGCAGAACCGACGCCGCCGTCGCGGATCGCGTTGAAGTAAAGCCCCGGAATGCCGTGGAAAAACGACAGCACGCCCGTGCGCGTCCCGTGGTCGCCGCTGTAATGCTCGGTGAAGACCTGCGCGCCGCGCGCGAAGTCGTAGACGTTCGGCATGACCTCAGGATTGAACGTGCGGAAATTCCACGAATCCAGAAAAATCACCAGAATGTTCTTCATCGGCGGCTGCGCGGGAACGAGCGGCGCGCGCGGATAATCCAGAACCGTTCCCGCGTTCAGTTTGATTTTTTCACGGACTTTATCGGGAGCGACGAATCCGTGACGAATCAGAAAACGATTCGCCGTCAGCGGGAAATAGCCGGGATAAACCTCCGCGATCTGATAAACATCGCGGCTGCCGGTCGCCGAATAATACGCGTGCATCAGATGCGACGAAACGAGCATCAGCAGACATAGCCCCCCCCCCATTCCGAGCGCGATCTTCCCGCTGCGCGAAGCGATGAAACGCGCGGCGATCCAAAGCCCGACGCTCACGGCGACGATCGCCAGAACGCCGAAAATCATCAGCGCGAACTGCCCCGCGGTGAACGTGAAAATCCCCGCCGCATCGTCGCCGAAAATCAGATCCAGCACGAAGCCGTTGTAGACGTGATAGCGGTAAAGTCCGAAAACGAACGTGTCGAGCGCGGCGACGGCGATTCCCGCCGCTCCCGCCGCGACGGACAGCACCGCCGCGACCGGCTTCCGCGGGAACGCCAACGCCCACGGCAGGCAGAACAGCAGCCACGCCGCCGCGCCCCACATCGCGAAGTGTCCAAACATCGTGCAGAACGTGTAAATCCGCCCTTCGCCGGAAAAATCGATGTCGAGCTGCCGAAGATAATTCAGCGAAACCAGCCCGCACAAGACCGTCGTCAGCAGAAAAAACCACGCGCCGCTCTTCAGCAGACGGAGACGGGAACGCGGCGATCCGGATTTTTCGGCGGGAACGGAAAGTTCGGATTTTTCAATGTCGTCCATAAGCGCAGATTCTAATCCGCGTCGTCGGTTTTTCAAGAACAAAACGTTTCCGCGCGAGGCCTCACGCGGAAACGTCCGCCCGTTCAAGGCTTCACGCTGACGGTGAGCGACGCGGACGAAAAATTTTCGCCGCCCCAGACGAAAAATTCGTGCGTTCCAGCAGGCAGCTCCAGAACTTCGCCGGATTTCAGAAATCCGAGATACTCGCCGTCCAGATACCAGTGCGCCTGCGCGGGAACGCTCCTCACGACGAGCCGCACGCGTTCCCGCCCGCCGCAGCGGTAGACGCCGCCGAGCGGCTCGAGAATCCTCGTCGGCTCGGAAAAACGTTCGCGGAAATCCGCGTTCCCGCACGCGAAGCAACGCCGCAGCGGAATGCCGACGACCGCTTCGCCGCCGCGCGTTTCCCGACAAAATTCGCCCGCCGCCAAACCGGTTTTCCCACAGAGCGGAATTTCCCGAAAAAACGCCTCGCCGCTCCAAGCCGCGGGAACGCCGTTCCGATAAAGCGCGTTCAAAATCCGTCCCGCGACGGGCGCGGCGATTTCCGCGCCGACGAGTTCCGCCGCGCGCCTGCCGTCCTTGTTTCCGAACCAGACGGCGACCGTCCATTCCGGCGTCACGGCGACGCACCACGCGTCGCGCAGACCGTTGGACGTTCCCGTCTTCCACGCCGCGCCGAGCGTTTCCGCGCCCGCCAGCGGCGACGCGCGAAGCATTTTCAGAACCATTTCCGCCGTTCCCGCGCTCCAGACGGGCGTCCGCCGCGAACCGACGGAGGCGTTCCCGTCCTCCTCCACGCAGCGCAAAGGCGCGGGAACGCCGCCGGACGCGAGTGCCGCATACGCTCCCGCGATGCTGTGCAGCGTCGTTTCCGCGCCGCCGAGCGCGAGCGAAAGCCCGATGTTCTCCGCGTTCGTCCGCTCCGAAAAAATCATTCCGAATTTTTTCAAAACGTCCAGCGCGCGCGCCGCGCCGAGTTCGTTCAGAATGCGCACGGCGGGCGTGTTCAGCGAGCGCGACAACGCCTCTTCCGCCGAAACGCTCCCCGAAAACGTTCCCGAAAAATTCCCCGGGCGATAGCCGTCGAAAGTCAGCGGCGAATCGTCGACGCGCGTTCCCGCGACGAGTAGCCCGCCGTTTATCGCCTCGCCAAAGATGAACGGTTTCAGCAGCGAGCCGGGCGAGCGCAGCGCCGTTGCCGCGTTGACCTGCCCCGTGTCCGGTTCGAGAAAATCCGCCGTGCCGAGAAACGCCCGCAGCGCGCGCGTCTTGTTTTCCACGACGACCGCCGCGCCGTCGCGCACGGAAGCGCAGTCGCCGAGCGCGGCGAGAACGGTCGCCTCCGCGATTTCCTGAATGTCGGAATCGAGCGTCGTCACGCAGTCGCCGCGCACGGCGGGAACGCTTTTTCTCACGAACTGAAAAAACTGCGGATTCCGCGCGCGCGGAAAAACCGCTTCGGAAAAATTCCGGAAATGTAGCGGTGCGTCGCGGATCGCCGCCGCTTCCTCCGGAGAAAAGACGCCCTGCCGCTCCAGCATTTTCAGCACGCGGAGCTGGCGTTCCCGTGCCGCTTCGGGAAAACGGTCCGGGCGAAGCCGATTCGGACGCTGCGGAATGCCCGCGAGCATCACGGATTCCGCGACGCTGAGCTCGCTCGCGGAACGTCCGAAATAATAACGCGCCGCCGCTTCGATTCCGTAAATTTTTCCGCCGTAAGGCAGGCGGTTCAGGTATTCTTCGAGAATTTTTTCCTTGCTCCAACGCCGTTCCAGATTGCGCGCCTCGCCCATCTGGACGAGCTTGCGCAGAAAGGAGCGTTCCCGCGGTCTGTCGAGCGCGACGAGCTGCATCGTCAGCGTGGACGCGCCGGAAACGATGCGCCCCGACGACAAAATCTGCGTTCCCGCGCGCATCGCGGCGAGCAAGTCCACGCCGTCGTGTTCGAAAAAATTCCGGTCTTCCGCCGCGAGCACGATCCGTATCAGATGCGGCGGCAAGGCTTTCAGCGAAACGGGAAAGCGCAGCTCGTAATCGCTGCCCGGCTCGACGTGAAGAACGTTCCCGCGGCAGTCACGGAAAACGGTCGCGGGAACGCGCCGCTCAAGCGCGCTTTCGTCGAAGACGAAAATCCGCGGAACTCCCCATGTCCAGAACGCGAAAAGCGCGAATGCCGCCACCGTGAACGCGACGGCGAATCCGCAGAGCATTTTCTTGTTCACCGAGAATTTCAAGGCACTCGCGTTCCCGCTTTTTTAGCGCACTTCAAAAACCGGCGCGTCCGGCGACGGCGTCCGAATCGCGCGCTGTTCGCCCTCATACATGGATTCGACCTGAATCGGCGGAATCCCGAATTTTCCCCGCGAAACGGCGCGCACGCGATACGTGATTTCCGAAAATTCGGAGCTTTCGGAAAATTCGCCGAACGCGAGAAAACGGTCGAACCGGCGTTCCCGCGCCGCTTCGCGGAACGCGGAGGATTTCGCGCTCTTCGGAGCGTTCGCGCGACCGCGCGTCGCGAGCGATTCGTCTTCGATTTCCAGACCGCCCGGCAACAGATCGCAGACGACAGCGCTCTCGCATCGCGCTTCGGCGCGCACGCGGATTTTCACCGTGAGCAAATCGCCGGTTTCGCACTGCGTCACAGGCGTTCCCGCCGCGTCCAGATACTCGCGCGAAATTTCAAAACCCGCGGATTCCGATTCGACCTTTTCGGGAATTTCGCGGGAACGCTCGAAGACGAAAATCGGACGCGTTCCCGTATTTTCCAGACGCACGGCGTTCCCGCCCGGAATTTTCAGCACGCCTTCGAGCGGCTTCTTTTCGCCGCCGAATTCCGCGATTCCGCGCTCCGTTCCCGCGCCGCCGAGTGCGAAAAACTTCGCCAGACCGAACGCCGCCCACGCGTTTTTCTGCGTCGAGCCCCAGTGCCCGTCCGATTTCATTTCGCCGCAAAGTTCCAGCGCGAGCTTCGCGGTCACGGGATAGTCCGGCGCGATTTCCGACAAAATCCGCAGCGCGAATCCCGCGCGGCGCACGTCCGAATCGAGGCAGTCGGAACTGTCCGAACGCGCCGCCCAGAAACGTTTTCCGAGCAACGGCGCGATCACGTTCATTCCGTCCGCCGCGCGTCCGGTTTTCACCAGAGCCACGCCGATCAAAAAGCGGGAAAAATCATCGCCGCCGCGTTCCGCAAGGAGCATTTCCGCGAAATCCTCCGCGCGACCGTCGCCCGAAAACGCGAGCAGAAACAGCGCGTAGGCGCGCGTCGCGACCGACTCGCTCCGCCGATTTAAAACGGATTTCAGGCGCAGGCGCATGGCGTCGCGGGAACGCGCGTCGAGCGAAAATCCCGCCGCGTCCGCCTCGAGCAGAAAATGGTAGGCGAAAAGCGTTCCCGAAAGCCACGTCGTCCTGCCGCCCGCCCACATCGAATACGAGCCGTCCGCAAGCCGCATCGAAGCGAGCCGCGCGATCGCACCGCGAATTTTCGACGCGGCGCTCTCGCGATACTCGGCGGGAACGACGCCCGCGCGGACGAGCGGTTCCGCCGCGAGTAGCGGAAACGCGCTAGCGGCGGTTTGTTCGAGGCAGCCGTAAGGATACTCTTCAAGCCATTTCAGTGCTCCCGCGACGGCGAGCGCGGGCGAACCGATTTCCAGCGAACCGAACGCGTCCGCGGCGGGAAATTCGCGCGTTTCGCCTGGCTCGACGCGATGCACGCGCACGACGTCGCGGGCGACGAGCGGCGAATGCACGGAAACGACGAAATTCTCGCGCCCGCAGATTCCCCCCGACGCGTCCGAAACCGTGATTTCAAAATGCGAGACACCGCTTCGCGTTCCCGCGGAAACGCGTTCCCGCAGAACGAATTTTTCGCCCTGCTTCACCGCCGTTTCCGTGCCGGAAAAAATTTCCTCGCCGTCGCGCAGAATGCGCCAGGAAAGATCCTGCTCCGGAAGCGACGTGCTGAAAACTTCGGAGAGAATCTCGAATTCGTCGCCAAAAGCCGCCGCGCGCGGCGCGGTCGCCTTGACGGAAACGGGATTGCGCACGATGACGTTCGCTTCGCCGCCGCCGAGTTTTTCTCCGCTGACCGCGACCGCCATCAGCCGCAGTCCGCCGTCGAAGGAATCCGGCATGGCGAGTTCCGCCGTCGTTTCGCCGCTCGCGGGAACGCGCAGAACGTCCGTCATCACGACCGCGCTTTTTTTCGATTCGTCTTCCTCGCCGAGAAATTTTCGAAGCGCGCTCGCGCCGCCGCCGATGAGTTTCCCGTCGATTTTGAGCCGCGGATAAATATCGCCGTAGCCGTCGCCGAATTCATACGGACACGTTTTCGGCGCGAAGAAATGCGAGAACGCGTCCGGCGTCGCGAAGCCCGTCAGCGAAAGCACGCCGCGGTCGACCGCCCAGAGCTGGACCTCGCCGGAAACGGGATTGCCGTCCGCGTCCGCGAGAGAAATTCCGACCGTCATTTTTTCTCCGGGGCGAACGACTTCGGGCGCGGTCGTCTTCACGAAAATTCTGCGGGAACACTGATCGACGGGAACGGTGCCGACGCCGAACAGTCGCTGCGTTTCTCCGCCGACGTTCCCGCTCGCAGTCAGCGAGAAAAACCGGCTTCCGCCCTGTTCGCTCGCGGGAATGGGAAGCTCGAAGACGTTTTTCCCGAAGCGCACGTCCATCTGCCGCATGCCCTCGATTTTTTCCGAGCCGAAAAACAGCACGGCGGTTCCGGAAACAGAGGATTCGAACGCAATTCGCGCCGTTTCGCCCGGCGAGTATTTTTCCTTGTCGAACGAAAACGAAAGCAACGACGCGTTTTTCGAGCGCGTTCCCGTCTCGCCGTAGTAGTGCCAGAATTCGCGTTCGTGCAGAAGCGTTCCCGCGTCGTCGAAGACGCGGAGCGTCCAGTAACCGCCGCGCGGCACGGGAACGGCAAGTTCCCGCGCGGAGCCGTCGAACGCGATTTCTTTTTCAGCGATCTCGCGCCGCTGCCATTCGCAGACCGCCGAGCCGTCCGCCGCCTCGCGCAGAACGTGGTCCCATTCCGTGCAAGAAAGCTCCGCGCGGAATTTTTTTCCGTCGAGCGCGACCGGTTTTTCCTCCGGAGAAAGCGCGAGAATTTCGAAGACGCGTTCCCGTTCCGAGACGGATTTTTCGCGCGTGCCGAAATAAAAATCGGCGTAATGGATTTTTCGATACGCGCGGGAAGAAGCGAGGCGACCGCCCTGCGCTCCCGAAACGCTCGCCTCGACGAGATCGACGACGGGCTGCGTAACCGCGCGGTCGAAAACGGGCGTGGCGAACGACGCTTCGAAAACGCCGTTCCCGTCGGTCTCCGCGTTCCGCGCCGTTTCCGTGAATGCGAGCGATTCCGGCATCGGCGCGCCGAACGCAAAGCCCGAGAACGCCTGCGATTTCGGAGAAAAATCGACGAAGTCGACGGAGCGCGTCAGCCGCACCGTTCCCGCGGCGAGGGGCGCGCCGAAATAATAGCCCGCGCGTCCGCGGATCACCGTTTCGTTTTCTTTCGCGAGAGCCTCGAGAGAAAGCTCGATCGTGTCGGGAACGTATTCGGCGACGCTGAACGAGCTGACGCCGAACGGTCGATATCCCCGCCCGGGAATGCGCAGTTCGACGCGATACGAACCCGTCGACGCGAACGCGGGAACGGGAATTTCCGCCTTGTAAAAACCGAATTCGTCGCCGACGACGGGAACGCGCGAAAACGCGTTTCCTTTCGGATCCTCGACGTAAAATTCCGCGGGAACGCCGCCTTTCGCGCAGAGCGTTTCGCCGTCGCGCAGTGCGGCGAAGACGTGAATTTTCTCGCCCGGACGGCACACGCCGCGCTCCGGAAAAACGTAGGCGCGCGTGCCGAATTTCGCGAAGCCCGCGCCGCCGTTCTGCCGCACGGACGCCAAGCCGCGCAGCGAAAGAAACGTCCTGTCGCCGCCGCTTTCCGCGAGCAAAAGCGCGGCGTAGTCTTCGTGGTCGTCAAGCTCGGGAAGCGCGATTTTTGCGAAGCCCGAAGCGTCGGTTCGCACTTCCGCGACGAGCCGGTTTTTTCGCGAAAAAACGGAAATTTTCGCGGCGGGAACGGGTGCGTTTCCGGAGAGATTTTTGAGCACGAGCACGAGTTCGCTCCCGTTGCGCGCCGCCTGCAACACGAGATCCGTGACGACGACGAGGCGCGTGTCGCCCGCGCCGCCGCAATAATCGTAGCGCGGAGTGCCGTCGTCTGAAATGCGGACGAGATACATTCCCGGCCGACGCTCGATGCCGATTTTTTCAAGTTCGAGCGCAAACGCCGCGCTTTGGTTCCGGCGCGTTTCCGGCGCGAAACTCTCTCCGAAGATCTTTTTCGAAAAATCCGAATTTTGCGGCGAAGCGATGAAGCCCGCCGCGCAGTCCGCGTAGGCTTCCCGCGTTTCCACGGAAATTTTTCCCTGCGGATTGACGAGATGTAGCGGCAGCTCGAAGTCCGGCGCGTTCGGCGGGAAAAACGTTCCGCGCGTCAGAAATTCGAGCTGCGGCAAAAAATCTGGCGCGATGAAGACGTCCACGAAATCTTCTTCGAGCGTCAAGCCGTCCGTTCCCGCGGCGCGAAGCCCTTTGCCGATGCGCGCCGTGTAAGTTTTTCCGGGTTTGAAATCCGCGCGGACGCTGAAATACGTCGGCGAATAGGGATGCATGCGGCGAAATTCGACGGCGGGCGTAAACGTCAGATGCTCGGCGAGTTCCTCCGAATAAATCGGGCGAGAAAACGCGATGTCGTATTCCCTGTTCGCCCTGTCGAACTGCGTCCGCGTCACGCGCAATTCGGTTTTTTCCTCGGTTGCGGGAACGCTCGACGGATCTGCGGGAACGGCGGCGGGCGGCGGTGCGGGAACCGGCTCTGCGGGAACGGTCGTCCGCCGCGCGGGAACGTCTGCGGCGGGAGCGGTTTTCTCCGACGATTCGCCGCAGCCCGAAAACGCCGCGAAAAGCGCCGCGAAAAAAACGGTTTTCCCGAAAAATTTGAGGCTTCGCGCAAAATTCATTTTTGTTCTCCTTGATTTTTGATTCGAATTTCAACGCAATCCCGCCGCGCGAATCTTTACAAACTCAATTTATTCACACGTTCCCGAACCGCTCCGCAAAGCGGGAAAAATTATTCGCACGCATCGCGTCGCCGCCGTTTTTTTTTCGGCGCGAGACGAAACGCGCGGACAGAATCCGCAAAAAATCGGCTTTCGCCGCGCGCGGGAACGTTTTTCCCAAGAAAACTGCGCCGCGCGGGAGCGTCAAATGCTCATCAGTTTTTCGAGTGCGCCGAGATAAAGATCGCGGGATTTCGCGACGATTTCTTCCGGCAGCGCGGGAGCGGGCGGCTGCTTGTTCCAAGCGATTCCCTCGAGATAATCGCGCACGAACTGCTTGTCGAACGACGGCTGGGATTTCCCCGGCGCGTAGCCCTGACGCGGCCAATAGCGGGAAGAATCTGGCGTGAGCACTTCGTCGATGAGGGAAAGATTTCCGGCGGCGTCCAGCCCGAATTCGAATTTCGTGTCGGCGAGGATCAGCCCGGCGCGTTCGGCGACCTTCGAGCCGAGCGCGAAAAGTTCGAGCGTCGCTTTTTTGACTTTCCCGAAGACGTCGTTCCCGAGAATTTCCGCGCACTGCGCCTCGGTGATCGGCTCGTCGTGTCCTTCCGCCGCCTTCGTCGAAGGCGTGAAAATCGCTTCGGGCAGCTTTTGGCTTTCGAGCATTCCCGCGGGCAGGCTGTGGTCGAGAATCGCCTGCGTTTTCTTATATTCTTTCCAGCCCGATCCCGCGAGGTAGCCGCGCACGACGGCTTCGATCGGCAGCGGTTTCAGCTTGCGCACAAGCATCGAGCGCGAGACGAGCTGCGGGAACGCTCCGAGCAGGTCGGCGACCGCCGCGTCGTGCTCGGGAACGAGATGCGTCGGCATGATTTTCGCCGCCTGCGCGAACCACCAGAGGCTGATCTGCGTGAGCAGAATTCCTTTGCCGGGAACGCCGTTCGGCATGATTGAATCGAACGCGGAGATGCGGTCGGTCGCGACGATCAGGAGCTTGTCGCCGAGGTCGAATATTTCGCGGACCTTTCCGGACGCGATTTTTTTAAAAGGAAGCCCTTCGACGTTCATCAACGCCTCTGTGGGCAGACTGCTGCGGATTTCTACGATGTTCATCTTCATGAAAAAGAAACGGGAACGCATTTTTACGGATTCGGCGCGCGGAACGCAAAACGAAATTTTCGCGGCGTTCCCGCAAAATTTTCGCTTTACAAAAAGCGCCGTTTCTTTAACCTATTGCTCATATCAGTTCCACCCCTCAATAAATCATTTGATCGACATGAAATACCTTAAGCTCGCAGTTCTCTCCTCGGTTATCGCCGCGGCGGCTTTTTCCAGCGGTTGCGTCGGATACGACACGGACTACAAGGGTCCCGGCGTCACGGCGGAAACGTCCCACAATTTTCTCGGCATCGTGAAGACCAATCCGGGTTCCTACCGCAACGTCGATCTGACGACGACGCTTCTGATCCGCACCGAGGATCTGTGGTGCCGCCGCGATTTCACCGGCGACAACGTTTCCCTCTTCTGGGGGCTCATCAACATCAACGATTATTGAGAATGTCTCCCGTGCGGGAACGCGCGGGAAAATTTCTCGGCGGCTCCGGTGACTTCGCGTTTCCGGAGCTTTCTTTTTGAAAAAAAATCGTCATGGATAAGCCCTCGTTCAACGTCGCCCGATTTCTCCGCGAATCCGCGGAACGCGTTCCCGAAAACTGCGCCGTGCGCCGTCCGTGCGGACGCGGGCGGGACGGCTCGATCCGCTATTCGGAACTGACGTTCGCGGAACTCGACGCGATCACGGCTGGAACGGCGGATTTTTTCAGGTCGCGCGGAATCCGTGCGGGAACGCGCACGCTGCTGATGGCGCGCCCGGGAACAGACTTAATTTTGTGCGCCTTCGCGCTCTTCCGCCTCGGCGCCGTTCCCGTCGCGATCGATCCGGGCATGGGTCTGAAAAGTTTTCTGCGCTGCGTAAAAAACACAGCGCCGGAAGCGCTCGTTGGCATTCCGGCAGCGCAGTGGGCGCGGCGGATTTTTTTCAGAAAATTTTCTTCGGTGAAAATCACGGCGACCGTCGGCACGCGCGCCTTTTTCAAGGAAATCGAAACGCGTTCCCGCGCGGAAAACTGTTGCCGCGAAATCGCCCGCGCGGGCGAAGACCAGCTCGCCGCGATTCTTTTCACGAGCGGCTCGACGGGCGCGCCGAAAGGCGTCTGCTACACGCACGGAATCTTCGACGCGCAGCGGAAAATCGTCCGCGATTTTTACGGAATCCGCCCGGGCGAAATCGATCTGCCGCTGCTTCCGATTTTCGCGCTTTTCAATCCCGCGCTCGGCATGACGACGATAACGCCGGAAATGAATCCGTCAAAGCCCGCGACGCTCGATCCCGAAAAAATCGTCCGCGCGATCCGTCAGAACGGCGTGACGAATTCCTTCGGCTCGCCGATTCTCTGGCGGAAAATCGCCGAATACTGCGACGCGCGCCGCGAAACGCTCCCGTCCGTCCGGCGCATCCTCTGCGCGGGAACGGCGGTGCATCCGAATCTCGTCGCGCTTCTGAAAAAAGTTTTGCCCAACGCCGAAATCCATTCGCCCTACGGCGCGACGGAAAATCTGCCCGTCGCGGACATTTCCGCGGACGAAGTTCTCTCCGCGACGGGAACGCTGACGACGCACGGGCGCGGCACGTGCGCGGGAACGGTTCTTCCGCAGAACCGCGTGCGCATCATTCCCGTGAGCGACGAGCCGATCGAAACGTTCGACGGCGTTCCCGCGCTCCCGCCGAACTCGCCCGGAGAAATCTGCGTCTGCGGTCCGACGACGACGCGGGAATACTTCAACGACGCGCCCGCGACGCGCGCCGCGAAAATCCGCGACGCCGCCGACGGCTCGCGCTGGCACCGCATGGGCGACGTCGGCTACCTCGACGAACGCGGGCGGCTCTGGTTTCTCGGACGCAAGGCGGAACGCGTGGAAACCGCCGCGGGAACGCTCTTTACCGAAGCCTGCGAACCGATTTTCAACACGCATCCGCGCGTCTTCCGCTCCGCGCTTGTCGGGTTCGGAAAACGCGGAAACGAAACGCCGGCGATCATCGTCGAACCGAAAGACAAAACGCCGCTCCCGCCCGACGAAGAACGCCGCTTCAAGCGCGAGCTGCGGGAACTCGCCGCGGGCTGCGAAAGCACGCGCGCAATCGAAAATTTCATCATCAGCCGCGAAAGTTTTCCTGTGGACGTGCGCCACAACGCGAAAATCCACAGGCTTTCGCTGAAACGTTTTTACGAAAAAAAATTCGGCGCGGGAACGCCGTGAATCCCGCGCCGAATTCTCTCACATGACGAGAGCGTCAAGCTCGCCGAAATCGATGTCCGGATGCCGATGCCCGGCTTTTCTGACGAAAGTTCTGTCCTTCGGCAACCCGCCGTTGAAAAATCCGCCGTTCTTCAGCTCGAAGCTCTTTCCGTCTTCGGAAAGTCCGCCGCCGAAATCCAGCCGGATGTTTTTCGCGCCCGTTTCGTCGCAGGAGAGCGTTCCCGTCGTCAGTTCATGCCAGCCGCCGTCCTTGTCGCGCGTCCACTGATTCGAAAAAAGCACGCGGCGGAATTTCCAGCCGTCGCCTTCCGAAAAGTTTTCGAGAAACGAATACGAACCGCGCAGCCACGCCCGCGTTTTCGGGCGGATGAACGACGCGATGAGCTTCCAACGGTTTTCCTCCGGCGCGAAAAAATAGCCGGTGTATTCCGTGTTGCCGCCGGACTGCGGGCGGACGCGGACGAGGAATTTATACGTCGTTCCCGCACGCCACGGATAGCGCAGATAGCTTTGCCCGCCGACGCCCTCCGCACCGAAATCTTTGACCGTGACGCCCTCGCCCTTCTTTTTCAGCGTCACGCGGTAATCCTCGGGAACTTCATTCGGATCGTCCGTCCGATACGGGCTCCAGACGGAAAACAGCACCCGTCGCTCGCTGGCGGAGTTCACCTGAATTCCGAAATAGCCCTCGCCGAAGCCGCACGGCATGAAATACGAGCCAATCGGGTCTTCGCCCTCGGGAACGAAAACTTCATTGTAAAAATACTCCATGTCCTTCCCGCGCGGAACGTCGTAACGCACGTGAACGGACGCGCCGCGCCGCCCCCAGTGTGAGGAAAAATCGCGCACGCAGGATACCTGCGACTTCACGCCGTCGAGAATGATGTCGGAAATCGTTCCCGGCTCGTTGTGCGGTTTTTCCGCGCCGGCGAGCCGCCGAATGTCCAGCTGTTGATAGCCAGAATGCGAAAAACCGATCGTGCCGACGGGAACGTTCTCGAACGCGTCTCCCTCCGTCGCGACCTTAAAAGTTTCGCCGCCGCCAGAAATCTCGTATTCCGCGTTCCCGCGGGCGCGCAGGGAAAGCCCGACGTCCTTCTGCGGCTCAGACAGCGAAAAGAAAACGCTGACGACGGCGTCCGGATTCGTCCACCGGCTCACGCCGAAATCCGAAATTTTCACGCCGCCGCGGCCGCTCGTCACGTAAGCGTTCCCGCCGAGTCCGATGGAGACGGTTTCTTCCGCGGAAGCGCCCAGCGCGAGAGCACCGATGCCGAGCGTCGCCGCGAATGCTTCTCTTATTAAAAGTTCAAAATTTTTCATGATATTCCCGCTTCGTCAGCAAATGAGGATTTGCTCTCGAAAAGGCGGATGGAATATGGGGTTAAGCGACGCCGTTCGCGGATTTTTTTCAAAAAAAGCGCGGGAACGCGAAAAGCGTCCACGCCCGCGAGACTTCGCCGGAAAATCAGAACGAAACCTGCAACATCGTGCGGAACGCGCCGGAATCGTCCGATGTTTTGCCGCTGAAATAATGCCCGTATTCGTAGCCCGCGGCGATTTTCACGTATTTGTTGAAATAATAATTCACACCGACGTAATAAGTCGTCGCGTTGTCGTATCCGTCGGTTTCGGGAACGCGGTTTTGAAGGCTCGATTTCACCTGACCGGAATCCGAATTCAGATACGTGAAGCGCACGGCGGGTTCAAAACCGCATTCCAGCTTGTAGGCGGCGGTCAGCGTCACGCCGTAGAACGAATGCAGCTTGGAATCGCTGTCGCCGTCGATGTAATACGCTTCCGCAATCGTCGTCAGCCCGCCGGACGTGAACTGAATATACGGCTCGATGCCGTAAACCGTTCCCGCGTTCGTCAAAGACTTCGTCGCAGAGCCGAAATTCGCATCGCCGTCGTCGCCGAAATTTACTGTGGCGTTCAGCCCGAAATAAAGCGAAGAATCGTCGTCGAGAGTCAGCGTGTAGCCGATGTTTCCGGTAACGGCGAGATCGTTCGACTTGCTGTCGTAATCCTTGGCGACGGCGTTCGTCAGGGAAACGCCGTAGTCGAGAGCGTCGCCGACTTTTCCGTCCCAGAAAACCCCGATGTGGTAGCCGGAAAGCCCGCGCGCATACCAATTGTTGTTCACGAAATTGGAATTGAGCGAACGTTCCTGACAAAGAAATTTCGACGACGGCGAATATTCTTCGAGCATGAAGTGCGTCTTCTTGTGCCCGACGGTCAGCGTTCCCGCACCGTCGAATTTGCGCGAAATGATCGCCGTGTCGATGTAGTCGTTATAACCGCTGCCCCCGTCGCCCGTGCTGTCGAATTCGTAAACGATTTTCGCCGTCCAGTTGTCGCCGACGTCCGCCGTGATGCCGATGCTGGAACGGCGCACGGAAAATCCGTTCTGGTCGGACGCGTCGGCACCGCTCGCCGTCGCGTAAACGTATTGCGCCTGCATGAGACCGGAAACTTTCAGCTTCACGTTTTCCGCGGACGGGAGCTGCGGCAGCTCGATGACGAGCTTGGTCCCGCTGCCTTCCGCGGGAACGGGCGCGGTCTCCGCGTCCTGAGCGAGTGCACCGAACGGCGCGAGCGAACAAAACAAAACGGCTCCGAGGAACTTTCCCTTCTTCGTATTCATGATTGCGAAATTAAACATTTTTTCCGCTCGAAAATAAACAAAAACCTTACAAATATCCGCGGTCGTTTTGCGTCCCCGCGGGAACGCCCGCGTCGCGGGGAATCCGACCGAGTGCTTCTCGGCACCTTCTCGCCGTTGAATCTTCGTTGCGGCGGCGGCTTTCCGTTCCCGCTTTTCGACGCAAAGGCGAAAAGCGCGGAAACCGTTCGCGGCCGGCGGGAACGCTTTTTTTCAGAGAAAAAGGCGATCGGTGAGGCTCACGCGCCGCGCAGATTTTCCAGCAGAGTCGCCTGATCGAGCACGGGCAGAAAATCCTTGTAATCGATGCCTTTTTTCAAAATGAACTGCGTGAGCAGTTTTTTCGCGGACGCGACGAGGTCTTCCGGTTTCCACGGCTTTTCGAAATAATTGTCGATGCGCGCTTCGTTGATCGCGCGAATCGTGTCCGCGTGGGTCGCCTGCCCCGTGAGCAGAATTTTTTTCGTTCCCGCGAAACGGTCGTCGCGGAAAATCGAGCCGAGGAGCTCGACGCCGCTCTCGCCTGGCATCACGCAGTCAGAAATGACGAGCCCGACGTGGTCGCCGCTGCGCGCGACGTCGTCGGCGATTTTCTTGGCTTCTTCCGCGCTTTCCGCTTCTTCAATGCGGAAATGTTTCTGCAACGG
The DNA here is from genome assembly GCA_964633895.1 of uncultured Enterobacteriaceae bacterium. Classification (GTDB taxonomy): domain Bacteria; phylum Verrucomicrobiota; class Verrucomicrobiia; order Opitutales; family UBA953; genus Spyradosoma. The sequence goes on from CAZWIK010000029.1 coordinate 15,739, forward strand.
GCGCAGATCGCGCACGACGGCGTCGAGCACTTCCGCCTGGTCGTCGACACAAAGAATTATGATGTTTTCCATAAAGAATTTTCCTTTCGTTTAAGATTCCGGAGGGTTGACGGGCAAAATGACGGTGAAAGTGGTCGAGCCGGGAACGCTGTCGAGCTGAATGACTCCGCCGTAATCATCGACGATGCGCCGGACGATGGCAAGCCCCAAACCCAGTCCGAAAGAAAGCCCGTTCTTCTTAGTGGAAAAATCCGGCTGGAAGATTTTTTCCTTCAGCGAATCGGGAACGCCGGGACCGTTGTCGTTTATCGCGACGGAAACGCGGTCGGACGCGTGCGCGAGCGTGAGGCGCACGGTCGGATCGGGCGTTCCCGCAAGGTTCATCGCGTCGCAGGCGTTTTTGATGATGTTGACCCAGAGCTGCACGAGCTCGGTCATGTCGCCGTAAATTTTCGGGAACGTTTCGGCGTCGCCGAGTTCCGCGACGAGCTTTTTCCCGCGAAGCTGCGGTTTGAGCAACGCGACGGCTTCGGAAATGGATTCGCGCACGTCCGTTCCCGCCTCGCGACGGATGTTCCCGCCACCGAGAATTTTCACGGAACGGACGATGCCGGCGGCATGTTTCGCCGCGAGCTGCATGTCGCGAATATCATGCCCGATTTCCCAGAAAGGCGCGAGCGTCTCGATGTTTTTGAGAATTTTCTTGTCGAGCTTGGCGACGGACTCCGCGTCGGGAGCGATCCGCGCGAGCACCTTCGCGGCGGATTGGGAAATTTTGAACTCCCGCTCGTATTCGCGCGCGCGGGAACGCAGATCTTCGCTGGAATAGACGGTCTGGTCGTCGCGTCCGAGCCGGAAAAGCGGCAGCTCGTTCCCGCGGCGGGAACGCAGACCTTCTTCGATGAATTCGGAAACAAAATCCGTTTTCCGCGCGAGAACGCCGACCGCGTTGTTCAGCTCGTGCGCGAGGCCGGCGGCAAGCTGACCGAGCGTCGCGGACATTTCCGCGCGGTGCATCCGGCGCAGCGCCGCTTCCTTTTCCGCCGCGTGTTCGAAGACGCGGGAATTGCGCAGGGCGAGCTCGTGAACCATCGTCGGCACAAACTGCTCCGGCAACGAACCGTATTTTTCCGGCTCGACGGCTTCGACGGAATCGTCGATGTAGGAGACTTCGATGTCCGTCTCGGCGACGATTTCGCAGGAGACGCGGAAGAGGCGGGAAAAAAAACTCTGCACGCCGATATACGAGCCTGGACCCGCGCGAAAAACCTCGTAGCGCGAATCCGGAATTTTTTCTCCGCGCTCGTCGCGGCGGGAACGGTAAGCGATGACGCTCCCGCCCAGCAACAGATAAAGGCGATGGGAAGGCTCGCCCTCGCGGGCAAGCGTTTCCCCTTTTTTCAGCGCGAAAATCCGCTCCGGATACGCGAAATAATCCGCATTGATCCGGGAAAGCTTCTTGTGGAATTCCGCGTCGTTGAGCATAAGAAGCCGAAAGATTCCCGACTACTTCTCGTCGGGCGTTTCGTCTTTTTCGACAGAACCGGGAGCGAAAACTTCCACCGGGGCGGCGGGAACGATATGGGCGTCGCCGTTCTCCTCGGGAACGACCGTTCCCGGGGCGAGCATCGAAACTTTTTCCGGAGCGACTTCGTGAACGGTGCCTTCCGCCTTGATCGGCGTGAACACGCCGATGTGCGCGAGGATAAGCATCATCGCGTAAGTCAACACCATGCCGAGAACGCCGATGATAACGCCCGTCTTCGCCATGCCCTTCGTATCGACCAGACCCGTGGCGTGTGCCAGCGCGTTCGGCGGTGTGGAAATCGGGAGCGACATGCCGAGCGACGACGCGAACGCCACGGAAACGAGCAGCGCAACGACGCCGCCGAGCGAATCCAGCGACGCGCCGACGTTCACGCCGACGACCGCGATGATCGGCACGAGCAGAGACGCCGTCGCCGTGTGCGACATGAAGTTCGCCATGAACAGGCAGATCACGCCCGCGCCGACCATCAGACCGAGCGCCGGCCACGACGCGAACGGAATCGCGCCGATCAGGTGTTCCGCCAGCCCCGTCTTCTGCAAGCCGAGACCGAGCGCGAAGCCGCCGGCGACGAGCCAGAGCACGTCCCAGCTCATGTTGTTTAGGTCTTTTTTCGTTATCACCTGCGTGATTGCGAAAACCGCCATCGGAATCATCGCGACCATGTTCGAATCGATGCCGACCACGTTTTTGCCGAGCACCCAGAGCAGAACCGTTACCGCGAACGTAACGTAAACGACGATCGCTTTCGGCGTCTTCAAAAATTCGCCGCCGACGGCGAGCTCCATTTTTTTCTTGGAAATCGGGAACATCCAAAGCAGAAGCGCCCACGAAATCAAAATCAGAATGATCACATACGGAACGCCGAACGCCATCCATTTCCCGAAAGAAACAGTCGCGTCCATATCGCCGAGCGCTTTCAGCGCGATCGCGTTGGGCGGCGTTCCGATCGGCGTTCCCATGCCGCCGACGTTCGCCGCGATCGGAATCGCGAGCGCGAAAGCCGCGCGCCCGCGGTCGTTTTCGTCGAAAAGCGAAAGCACGGGAGCGAGAATCGCGAGCATCATCGCCGCCGTCGCCGTGTTCGACATGAACATCGAAAACAGCGCGGTAATCGCCATCAGACCGAGCAGAACGAACTTCGGATTCGTGCCGAACGGTTTCAGCAGGAAGCGCGCGAGGTTCATGTCCAGCTTGTATTTCGTCGCGGCGGCGGCGAGGAAGAAGCCGCCGAGGAAGAGCATGATGATCGGGTCGGCAAACGTCGCCATGATGCCTTTGTAGTTGACGAGGTTCGTGAACTTTTCGCCTGTCGCGGGATCGGTCTGGAAAGAAAACAGCGTGCCGCCGCCGAGAATATCCGGAAGCGTAAACTTCAAGCTGAGGTCGGACACCGTCAGCAGCATCAACACGATGACGAGCATCGACGTCGTCCAGATCGGGAACGGCTCGAGAATCCAGAACAGCGCCGCGAGAACGAAAATCGCGATCACGCGGATCTCGACGGCATTCAACGCGACGCCGAGAGCGTCATACGGAATAAAGAGGCACGCTCCGGCGATCAAAATCGCGATCAGCGCCTTCAAGGCTTTAGCTTTTGTCATAAATTTTTTCAGATAAAATTTGCGGGAACGCGTTCTTTTCGTTCACAAAAAAGCCGTTCTCCGCAGAAACATTCCGCATAAGAACGGGCTTTTCGAGGTTTCGCTATCGGTTCTCCGGCACAACGGAACCCATTCCGGGCATTCCCGTTTCCCAGTCCTTGGGACCTCCGGTTCCGGAAAGCCCGGAATCCGTCGGGCGCTCAGTCTCTACGCACCCGACCGGAAGAACGCCCGTCAAAAGCGCAAGAAACAGAATTTTCACGAGAACGCGAAGCATGAACCCTTATTTTTCTTCTTCCTTGACGGCGGACGGAATCACCTTGACGAAAGTGCCTTCCGCAAGCATCGGAATCTTGGCGCCCGGGAACAGTCCGAGCGTCGCCTTGCTCGTGCGGACGTCCGTAATGCGTGCTTCCGCGACCTCTTTGCCGTCCACTTCGATCGTAACGTGCGCGTCGGGAACGATTTCCGGCGTTTCCGCGCCGACGTTGACGACGAGCTGCCCGCGGGCATAGTCGAGCGCGATGACTTTCGTCAGCACATACGGTTTTTCAAATTCGACATACGTCTGCCCTTCGGCTTCCTTGTAAAGATCGACCGGGAATTCCGGCGGGATCGTCTCGCCGCGCGACTGCACCCAGTAGCGGAAACGCGCGTAGCGCTGACCGGCGGAGCTTTTCGTCTTCTGCAGTTCCTCGATTTCGGCGAGCCGCGCATCGTATTCTTCTTTCGAATACATGTTGCTCTTTTCCTCCGTCAGGCGGGCAACGTTTTCCTTTTCGGAACGGAGCTGGCTTTCGAGATCGTCGACCTTTCCGTTAAGGTCGCTGACCTGCCCCTGCAGCTGCTCCTTGTCGCGCGTAAGCTGATTCGCCTCTTCCGTTTTCGCGTCGAGATCGGCTTTCAGCCCCTCGATTTCGGCGTCGCGCGCGGCGATCGTGTTTTTCTGTGACGCGATCTGCTTCTCGTTTTTCTCCTTGGTCGCCCGTAGATCAAACACTTCATCGCGCACCTTCGCGGAGCCTTCCACGCGGTCTTTGAGCGTCAGCGTCTTCACGTTGCGCACTTCGTCAATCGGCTTCGTCTTGACGAAAGCGTTTTCCATCTCGCCTTTAATCACGAAGAACAAGGCGATGCCAGCGGCGGCGGCGAGAATAGCGACAATACGCAGAACGAGAGAAACTTTTTTGTTCATTGTAAACGGGGTTAATTTTTATAATTGAAAGTGGAGTGGTAAACGGGAATTTCGATCCGGCGCTGAATATTTTTTGAAGGACTCATCGCCAAATGCTGACAAATTTTAAATACCAGTTCCGTGCGGTTTTCAAGCTCTAATTTTTCCGCAATCGCTTCCGCGGTAAATTTTTTCGGCGCGGCGGCTTTCAGAAAATCCGTGATCCGCGTCTGAAGCTTCAAAATGCCCGCCGCCGCCTTTTTCCCCGCCTCGACGCCCGGCTGGTGATACGCGTTGATGCCGATGAATGTCGCGTAAAAACCGACGGCGCGTTCGAACAGCGCGATCAGCTCGCCGACGCTGCGCGGCGTCACGGCGTTCACGGTCAGCGTCAGCGACGCGCGCCCTTTTTCCGTCAGTGCTTCGCGCGTGCCGAGCAGAAATCCTTCGAGATAATCTCCGGCGGAGACGTCGGGATCGACGTCGACGCTCCCGCCGTCGCGATCCCGCAACACTTCGATGAACGTCGCGAAAAAGTTGGGAACGCCCTCGCGCAGCTGCTGGATATACGCGTGCTGATCCGTCGAGCCTTTGTTCCCGTAAACGGAAATGCCTTGGCGGACGACGTTCCCGCGCAGATCCTTTTCCTTGCCGAGCGATTCCATGATCAGCTGTTGCAGATAGCGCGCGAACAGCAACAGGCGATCCTTGTAGGGCAGAATCACCATGTCTTTCGCGCCCTTCCCGTCCGTCAGAAAATACCACGCGAGCGCGAGTAGCGCCGCCGGATTTTCCATCGCCGCGCGGGAACGCGTCTGAACGTCCATCGCCGCCGCTCCCGCGAGCAGCTCGCGGATATTCAAGCCTTGAAGCGCTGCGGGAAGAAGCCCGACCGCCGCCATCTCGCTCGTGCGCCCGCCGACCCAGTCCCACATCGGGAAACGTTCGATGAAGCCCTGCGCGACCGCAATCTTGTCGAGCTGCGAACCGACGCCGGTAACGGCGACGGCGTGTTTCGCGAAATCCAGTCCCGCCGCCTTATATTGCGCTTCCGTTTCGATCATCGCGTTGCGCGGCTCCGGCGTGCTTCCGGATTTCGACGTGACGATGCAGAGCGTTTCGCCGAGCTTGCCGCGCAGTTTCGCGAACACCATGTCGAAGCCGTCCGCGTCCGTGTTGTCGAGGAAGAAAACCTTCATCTTGTCCCGCCCGGGCATTCCGAGCGCGGACGCGACGAACTGCGGACCGAGCGCGCTCCCGCCGATGCCGATGCAGAGCAGATTTTTGAACGTTCCCGCGCTCCCGCGAATTTCGCCCGAATGGATTTTCGCGGAGAACGCCTCGATTTTATCGACCGTTCCCGCAATTTCGTCCGCCAGTGCTTTCGTCGGCGCGAGCCGCGGCGCGCGCAGCCAGTAGTGCCCGACCATGCGGTTTTCGTCCGGATTCGCAATCGCGCCCTTTTCGAGTTCCGCCATGGCGTCGAACGCCTTTTCAAGCATCGGCGCGGACGAGGCGACATAGCCTTCGGGAAAGCCGACCCGGCTCAGATCGATCGAAAATTCAAGTGCGTCGAACGCGATGAAATTCTGCTTAAAATTCTCCCAACTCATAATTTTTTCAGAAAAAAAAGAAATTTTCTCCCCTGCGGGAACGCGGAACGCTGTAATCACCGGGCGGGAACGCTTTCCGCTGGCGCGCTTTCTTCCTGCGCGGGAACGCTTTCCGGCGCGGGTTCGACGGCAGGAACGGTTTCTGTCGCGGGAACG
>CAZWIK010000030.1:0-21506 GCA_964633895.1 uncultured Enterobacteriaceae bacterium
GGACGACGTGAGACGTTCCCTGAGCGTCAAGGCGTTTTACGCAGCCGCGTTGGAGTCGCCCACCGGGGTGTTGGATGATTATTATTCTGATCCTGAAGTCGATCTCGTCGGCTTGACGGTCGAATACGAAGAGGATTTTTATTCCAATCTTCCGGGCGGACCGGGATTTTCTTGGCTCGGCGCGCTCAGCCTCGGCGGCGGCTCCGTGGATTACGAGCGTCTCGGCGAATTAACGATCGTCACGTTCGAGGCGACGTTCGGTCTCAATCTCCGCGGGAACATCGGCAGCCACGCCTCGCTGTTCGTCGGTCCCCGGGTGGGACTGAATCTTCTCTATGCGGACGCGGACTATGATAATCCTCACTATGCCGACGAAAACGACACGGAAATGGGATTGCTTTACGGCTTGGAGGCGGGCGTAGACATCAACTTCGACGACCATTCCGGCATAATCATCGGCATCGGATATCTCGCTTCGACGGCGAAGCCGCTCGATATAGACGCGCAGTCGTGGATTCGGTTTTCCGCCGGCTACAAATACACGTTCTGATTTTCTCAGAGCGATTGCGTTCCCGCGCGGCGGCGAAAGCCGTTTTTCGCGGGAACGCTTTTTTTTTCGCGCTCGTTTTTTTTTCAAAAGGTCTCGTGCTCGCGGGAGCGATTAAACTTTTAAGCTGTTAAGCTCATAAGCTTTTTTTTGCGGGAACGCGTTCCCCAAAAAAAAGAAAAAACGGCTTTCGCCGCGCGGGAACTCCGGATTTTTCAAAAGACGGCATTCACGCCGAGGGCGATCAAAATGAGACCGGCGAACGTGCCGAGAAATTTCGTCGGCAGGCGGCGAAAAAAGCGCGAGGCGTAAAACGCGGAAAGCACGCAGACGAAAGTCGTTCCCGCGATGACGGCGGCGGGAACGAAAATCGTTCCGCACAGCGTCGATTCGGCATTCCCGTTCGGCGCGGCGCACGCGATTCCCGCGCCGACGGCGAGCGCGTCGAGGCTCGTGGCGACGCCGACGGCGAAAATGCTTTTCCACGAGGCGATCGCGCAGCGCGCGCAACCGCCGCCGCTTTTTTCCCCCTCTTCCGTCCACGCGTTGCGCAGACAGACGACGCCAAGCGCGAGAAAAACGGCGAACGCGATCCAGTGCGACCACGCACTGACGCACCGCACAAAGCCGTTCGCCGCGAAAAATCCCGCCGTCGGCATCAGCCCTTGAAACGCGCCCGTGACGAGCGCGAGTTTCAGCGGGAAGCCCGGCGTGTGTTCCCGCGCGGAAATCCCGCAGGAAAACGCCACGGCGGAAGCGTCCACGGCGAGCGCGATTCCGAGTCCGACGGAGGCTGCAATGTCCATTTTTTCAGGCGTTCCCGCGTTTCGGGGTTGAAAGAAAAATGAAAAAAAATAGCGGTGCGTTCCCGTGCGCTCACAGCGCGTGCGAAGGCACGCGGGAACGCACGTCGATCAGGCGTTTTCCCATTTCTTCCGGCGGCATCGCTTGCAACGCGTCGAGCGTGATTGCGTCGCGCACGTGATTTTCTCCGGAGGCGATTCGGCGCAGCGCGGTGAGCGACGCTCCCGTGCCGAGTTTCCGTCCCAAGTCGTGCGCGAGCGTGCGCACGTAAGTGCCTTTTGTGCATTCGACGCGGAAGCGGACTTCGGGCAGGGCGGCGTCGAGCAGATCGAACGCGGCGACGCGGATGAAGCGCGGCTCGCGTTCCGTTTCCAGACCTTTCCGCGCCATTTTGTAAAGCGGCTGACCGTTGATTTTGACTGCGGAAAACATCGGCGGAATCTGATACTGGTCGCCGAGCATTCCGCGCATGGCGTCCGCGATTTTTTCCGGCGTGAGGTCTGCGGGAACGGGATTTTCCTCCAAAATTTCCCCGTCGGAATCCTGCGTGTTCGTCACGCGACCGAGGCGCAGCGCGCCCTCGTAAATTTTTTCCTGACTCATCAGGTATTGCGAGGCATTGCAGGCGTTCCCGACGAGAATGACGAGCAACCCCGTCGCCAGCGGATCGAGCGTTCCCGCGTGTCCGATGCGGCGTGTGCGCAGGATTCCGCGCAGCTTGGCGACGACGTCGTGCGACGTCCAACCCGTCGGTTTGTCGATGAGAAGAATTCCGTTAAATTCGCTCATGTTTTCCGAAAATTTTTTTGAAAAAAAACGCGCGTTCCCGCGGGCGGCTTCACGCGTTCCCGCTGTCGGCGGCGGATTTTTTCGCGGCGATGACGGCTTCGCATTTTTCGAGAATCGCTTCGGAGCCGGCGTATTTGTAGTCGTCGATTTCGACGCGGCGGGAACGCCCGCGCTCGTCCTTGTAATGGACGCGGGCGATGCCCTTGTTTTTCCACTTGCGTTTGTCCACGCCGAAAACGGACGCGAATTTCACGGTCGTTTTGCCGTTGAACGGCGGGAACGCCGTCGTCAGTCCGTCGAATTTTTCGTCGTCCGCGCGGATGACGCGCTTCATTTCACGGAAAATCCATGCGAGGAACGCCGCCGCGATGACCGCGAGACCGATTCCGAAATGAAGCTGTTGCGCGACGTTTTTCGGGCGTTCCGGCGGGTTTTTCGGATCGCCCGAAAATTCGTGAGCGCATTTTTCCCAGCGTTTCGCCGCTTCCGTTTCCGCCGCGACGTCGCTCAAACCTTCTTCTTTGACCGTTTGGACGATTTTCGCGTAGACGGCGGCTCCGACATTGTATTTCGGATACGCGACGAGTCCGTCGTAGAAGAACCACCCGGAACTTCCCGCGATGAGAAGCAGAATGATGCCCATGCGGTCGCGCCATTCGCGGCTGTATTTCGCTGTGATGTTCATTTCTTTTTCGGGAAAATCGGTTTCGCGGCGGGGAATTTTTTACGCGCCCGTCGAACCGAAACCGCCCGCGCCGCGATCGGTTTCGGAAAGTTCGTCCGCCTCGACGGTGCGAACCTGCGGGAACGGCAACACGACGAGCTGCGCGCAACGGTCGCCGACGGCGTAGGGGCGCGCGCCCGCGGGAACGTAAAAAACGGAGCGGATTTCGCCGCGGTAGCCGGAATCGACGACGCCGACGCAGTTCGACATCACCAGTCCGGTTTTGTGGACGGAACTGCGCGGGAACACCAGACCGACGAATCCGCGCGGGATTTCCGCCGCGAGCCCGTAGCCGACCGTGAGCCTGCGCGTCGCTTCGTCAAACTGCGCGGAAGTCGCCGTGAGGTCAAGCCCCGCGTCGCCCGGCTTCGCGTAGGCGGGAATGACAGCCTCAGGAACGAGTTTTTTCATGCGAAGCAAAAGAGGGGAGTCGCCTATTGTCATAGTGTTCCCGCGATTCAAACAAAGCCGCTGCGGCATGACAAAACTTTTTTCGCGCGGAAACGCGTTTTTTTATTTTGCGGGAACGGTATCGGGCGGATAAAGTGCGCGCGTTTTTTGAGCGATGAACGTCGATCTTGATTTAGTTAAAAAATACAACGTTCCCGGACCGCGCTACACGTCGTATCCGACGGCGTTGCAGTTTCGCGGAGACGTTTCCGCGGACGCGTTGCTGGACGTGATGCGCCGCGACGTCGCCGCCGGCGGGAACGAAGTTTCGCTCTACGTGCATATTCCGTTCTGCCGCTCGCTCTGCTGGTATTGTGGCTGCACGAACGTTCCCGCGACCGGCGCGGAATCCGCGGATCGCTATCTCGACGCGCTCGAACGCGAAATCGCGCTGCGCGCGGCGGCGTTCCCGAACGGACGGCTTCTCGCGCGCCAACTTCATTTCGGCGGCGGCACGCCGAGCGCGCTCTCGCCGGAGCAGATCGACCGCCTCGCCGCCGCGCTCCGCGGCGCGTTCGATTTCGCCGACGACGCGGAAATTTCCGTCGAAATCGATCCGCGCACAGCGACGCGCGAAGTCATCGACGCGTTTTTCCGTCTGGGCTGCCGCCGCGCCTCGCTCGGCGTGCAGGATCTGGACGCGAAAGTGCAACTCGCGATTCACCGCGTCCAGCCGGAACGCGTCGTGCGGGAAGCGACGGAGCGGCTGCGGGAACGCGGTTTTTCCTCGGTCAATTTCGATCTGATCTACGGGCTTCCGTTTCAGACGCGGGAACGCTTCGCGCGCACGCTCGACGGCGTTCTCGCGCTTTCGCCCGACCGTCTTTCCGTGTTCAGCTACGCGCATGTGCCGTGGATCAAGCCGCAGCAGAAACTTCTGGAAAAGGCGAACGCGTTCCCGTCGCCCGACGAAAAGCTCGAAATTCTCAAATCCGCGATCGAGCGGCTGACGCGCTCCGGCTACGTCTACATCGGCATGGACCATTTCGCGAAAGAAGACGACGAGTTGGCGCACGCGCTGCGGGAACGCCGCCTGCAACGCAATTTCGAAGGCTACTCGACGCACGCGGGACTGCCGATCGTCGGGCTGGGCATGTCGTCGATTTCGCAGAGCGCGCGCGGTTTTTCTCAAAACGAAAAGACGCTCGATGCCTACGAAGCGCGGCTCGCCGCGGGAACGCTGCCCGTCGCCAAAGGTCTGATTCTGAGCGAGGAAGACTGCCGACGCCGCGAAATCATCATGCGCGTGATGTGCGATCTGGAACTGGATTACGCCGCGATCGGGAAAAAAATCGGCTGTGGAAATTTCGCGGAAACTTACGCCGCCGAGCTGGCAAAGCTCAAGCCGCTCGCCGACGACGGGCTCGTCGAACTGCGCGGGGACGGTTTGCGCGTCACGCGGACGGGACGCCTTTTCATCCGAAACGTCGCGATGGCGTTCGACGCGTATTTTTCGCCGACCGCCGCGGGAACGCGTCATTCCCGAACCGTTTAAAAACCGCGGCTTCTTTCGCGCGCGTTCCCGCCGGTTTCGCGCGGCGCGGCGGAATTTGCGAAAAAGACAAAAGCGCGTTGACGGCGGGAATGGCGGTTTCGATAATCGGGCGCGATGGTTTTTCCGAAAATTTTTGCGGCGTCGACCGCGCTTCTTGCCGCGGGAACGCTGTTTCCCGCGACGGCGGAGGACGCGTCACTCCAGCAGATGCGCGACGAGGACGTGCGGATTTCCTCTGAAACGCTTCTGCGGGCGCGGCAGGATTACGGCGAAACGCGCGTCGGGCGTTCCGTGGACGGCGCGCCTCTGAACATCGCGGGCAAGCGGTTTTCGTTCGGCGTCGGCACGCACGCGACGTCGATGATTCCGCTCGACGTTCCCGCGGGAACGGTCGCGTTTTCCGGCGCGGTCGGCATCGACGACGAGGCGGCGGCGCAGCCGAGCGACGGCGCGGAGTTCCGCATTCTCACGGGAACGCGGACGCTCTGGACGTCCGGCACGATAACGCGCGGCGTTCCCGCGAAGACGTTTTCCGTGAAGATTCCCGCCGGCGTTTCGAAAATTTATCTGCTGACGCTGGCGGGCGAAAACAACTGGAGCGATCACGCAGACTGGGTGAATCTGTCGTGGCGGCGTTCCCGCGAAAATTTCTCCGCCTTTTCCGCAGACGCGGGAAAAAAACGCGCGGCGAACGGCGACCGCATTTTCTTCGGCGAGGCGTTCGGCATCGAACCGGACGGGAACGCCGACAGCGGCGAGGCGTTTCGCAACGCGATTTCCGCGCTGCGCAGAAACGGCGGCGGCACGCTCGAACTCAAAAAAGGCACGTATCATTTTTTTGCGGACAAGGCGCACGAAATGTCGTTTTGGATCTCCAATCACGACCAGTCGGAAACGCTGAAAATCGCGCTCCCGTTCGTCGATCTGAAAAACGCGGAAATCCGCGGGAACGGCTCGCGCTTCGTCTTTCACGGCGAATGCGTTCCCGTGCTTTTCATGGACAGCGAAGACGTTTCGCTCGAAGGCGTGAGCATCGATTTCGCGCGCCCGTTTTCGTCCGAGGCGAAAGTCGTCGCGTTCGAGGGCGGGAAAACCGTCGTTTCCATCGACGCGGAAGCGTTCCCATATGAAATCCGCGACGGGAAAATTTTCTTTCTCGGCGAAAATTATCCGCCGCAGGGTATTCAGGTCGCGCTCGCGTTCCGGAGCGAGGAACGCGGCGGCGGCATCGTCGCGAATACTTCCGACATCGCGTGCGGGAACGCCGCCGTCGCGCTGCCCGACGGGAACGTGCGCCTGAGCCGCGATTTCAGCGGTGTGGGCGACGGCGTTTCCGCCGGCGACGTGCTGGTGTTGCGCAATTATCGGCGTCCCGCTCCCGCGTGCGTCGTTTACCGCGCGAAAAACACGACGCTGCGCGACGTCGCGTTTCACTCCGCGTTCGGCATGGCACTGCTCGCCCAGCGTTCGGAAAACATCACGATTGCGGGAACGCGCGGCTCGGAAGCGAAGACGAGCGGCGTGTTTCCGAGCGACGGGCGCGTTTCTTCCACGATCGCGGACGCGACGCATTTTTCCAACGTCAAAGGAAAAGTCGTCGTCGAAAATTCGTTTTTCGAAGGTATGATGGACGACGCGATCAACGTGCATTCGACTTGTCTCGACATTCTCGAAATCATCGGTTCGGACACGCTGAAATGCCGCTACCGCCACCCGCAGACGATCGGCTTCGAGCTGTTTTTGCCCGGCGAAAAACTGCGCTTCATCGCGGGAAAGACTTTGGAGAACGGCGCCGTCGCGGAAGTGAAGGGCGCGCGGCGCGTTTCGCCGACGGAAGTGCTGATTCAGCTTCGCGGGAAAGTCCCCGCGGGAACGGCGGTCGGCGACGCCGTCGAGAATGCGGATTTTCAGCCGGAAGTCGTTTTTCGCGGGAACGTCGTCCGCAACAACCGCGCGCGCGGCGCGCTTTTCACGACGCCGAAAAAGACGCTCGTCGAAAACAACGCGTTCCGCGGCGTCGCGGGCTCGGCGATTCTGCTCGCGGGCGACGCGCAGGGCTGGTATGAAAGCGGCGCGTGCGAAGACGTTGTGATTCGCGGGAACGTTTTCGAGAACAATCTGACGTCGCGTTTTCAGTTCACGAACGCGATCATTTCAATTTATCCCGAAGTGCGCGCGCTCGCCGAGCAGAAGAAATTTTATCACCGCAACATCCGAATTTCGGGCAACGAGTTCAGGACGTTCGACGTGCCGCTGCTGTTCGCGATTTCCGCCGAAAAAATCAGCTTCGAAAACAATCGGATTTTCATGAACGAAGCGTTTCGCGGCTGGGGGCAAAAACCGTTTCAGTTCAAGCGGTGCGCGGACGTTTCGATCCGCGGGAACGCCGTCGCTCCCGCCGGCTCGGAGAAACTTTCTCCGCAGAAATGGACGCTCGGCGATTGCCGCCTGGAAATGACCGCGCCCGAGGAAATCCACTTCGGAAAATAAAACGACGGGAGACAGGAAAATGGACGACGAAAAGGCACCGGCGAACGACGAAAAAACGATTCCGCGGGAACGCGCTCCCGAGGCGGCGGAAGTTTGCCGCAGCCGCGACGAAAATGCGGGAACGCTTCGCGGCGCGGAGCTGGATTCGCGCGTCGCCTCATGGCTCCGCTTCCCGCTCATCGTGATGATCGTGATCATTCACGTTTCGCTGTTTTACTGGTTTCCCGAAGACGGCGGGAACTGGTTCTGGGGGCTGTTTTCGCGGTTTTTCGAGCAAAACCGCCACACAGACACGCTCGCGGCGATTCAGCTTTTTCAGAACGTGCTGACGCGCGTCGCCGTGCCGCTTTTCTTCTTCATTTCCGGCTATTTTTATTTTTACAAAACGGAAAATTTCGACGGCTCGACGTGGCGCGCGAAGACGCGTTCCCGCGTGAAGACGCTGCTCGTGCCGTATCTCGTCTGGAACTTTATTTCCGCCGCGCAGTTTTTCCTGCGCTGGAAATTTTCTCCGGACGGCGACGCGGGAACGCTGACGGATTTTCTCGGCTGGGCGTCCGAATTTCGCGGCGGGGACGCGGACGTTTTCGTCGGGGAAAATCACCCGCTACCCGGCATGGTTTATTTCGCGGTGGCGGGAACGACGGTGCCGCATGAGTTTCTGCCGCGTCCGCTCGTCGGGCAGTTTTGGTACGTGCGCGATCTGTTCGTCGTCGGGCTGTTTTCGTTCGTCTGGCGTCCGCTCCTGAAAAACCGTTTTTCCGCGGCGGCGCTGTTGCTCGCGGCGGGCGCGGCGTGGTTCGCGTTCGGGAACGATCTGCACGTGAACGCGCAGTTCATGACGCCCGGCATTTTCTTTTTCTGCGCGGGCGCGGCGTTTTCGATTCACAAAATCGGATTTTCCGATTGCGCGCTTCCGCTGCGCGTTCCCGCGACGCTCGTCTATGCCGTTCTCGCGTTTTTCGATTGGCGCTGGGAGGCGCTGTTCGGCGGGAACGCGGCGTTCGCGCACGCGCTGACGCACGATTTCGGCATTCTCGCGGGCATGATTGCGCTCGTCGGCTGGGCGGCGGCGGGCGTTCGCGCGGGAACGCTTTCCGCGAACCGTTTTCTCACGTCCGCCGTGTTCTTCATTTTCGGAATGCACGCGGTCGCGGCGCGCATTTTTGAGGGAACGCTGCTGCGGCTTCTGCCGAACGATTCTTCGGCATGGATTCTCGCCGGATTCGCGGCGTTCGCGTTGTTCGCGCTCGCGTTCAGCCTGCTTGCGTTTTGGCTCGTCGAACGCTTCTTTCCCGTGCTCCTCATTCCGCTGACCGGCGGTCGCGGACGCGGAAAAAAATGACGGTTGATAACGCTTCTTCCTTGCCCGATAATTTTTTTTTAAAATTCAAAAAAAATGCTTACGGATTCTCAGAAACAGCAGGTCGCCGCGTGGGTCGGCGAAGGTCTTTCCCTCGCGCAGATTCAGACGAAAATCGGCGACGAACTCGGCGTCGCGATGACGTATATGGACGTGCGCTTTCTCATCGACGATCTGAATCTCGAGCTTCGCGACGCGCCCGTTCCCGAAGAAAAATCGCCGTCCGCGGCGGCGGCTGATTCCGCCGAAAACGTTCCTTCCGCGGGAACGCCGGAAAGCGCGGAACGGCAGGACGTTCCCGCCGCTTCGAGCGGCGTTTCGCTGAGCGTCGACGCCGTGCAGATGCCGGGCGTGTTCGCGAGCGGCGAAGTCGTTTTTTCCGACGGCGTGCGCGGCAAATGGTTCATCGACGAGCGCGGGCCGGGCTTGTCGGATTTTCCCGAAGGTTATCGCCCGCCGAAGTCGGACGCTCTCGAATTTCAGCAGAAACTCGTCGCCGAATTGCGCAAGCGCGGCTTGGCGTGAACGCCGCCGCGCGCGATGTCGGTTTTCGACGAAATTTTTCGCGCGGGGCGCGTGCCGCTTTACCTCGCGCCGATGTCGGGCTTCACCGACACCGCGTTCCGCGCGCTTTGCAAGGAGCAGGGCGCGGACGTGCTCGTTTCGGAATTCGTTCAGAGCGAGCCGCTGATCCGCGAGCGGGAACGCGCGTGGCGCGACGTCGATTTCACGCGGGAACAGCGTCCGATGGGCATACAGATTTTCGGTGCCGTTCCCGCGTCGATGGCGGCGGCGGCTCGTTTGCTCGAAGAGCGGCTGCGTCCGGATTTCATCGATCTGAATTTCGGCTGTCCGGCGCGGAAAGTCGTCGAACAGAACGCGGGTTCGGGCTTGCTGCGCGATCTGCCGCTGATGGAAAAAATCGCGCGCGCGGTCGTCGAAGCCGTTCCCGCGATGCCCGTTTCCGCGAAAATCCGCCTCGGCTGGGATTCGCGGAGCATCGTCGCCCGAGACGCGGCGCGGCGGCTCGAAGACGCGGGCGTGCGCGCGCTCGCCGTGCACGGACGCACGAAGGCACAGGGCTATTCCGGCGAAGCCGATTGGGAAAAAATCGCGGAGGTCGTCCGCGCGGTGAAAATTCCGGTCGTCGGGAACGGCGACATCCGCGACGCGGGAACGGCTCGGCGGCGCGTTCGCGAAAGCGGCGTCGCGGGGCTGATGATCGGGCGCGGCGCGCTCGGCGATCCGTGGATTTTTTCCCGAATCAGAAACGCGCTTGACGCGCCTGAAGACGCTGCGGCGGGCGTTCCCGTAGACGGCGGGAAACCCTGCGCGCGCGAAGTTTTTTCGACGATGTTGCGCTACGCGGAAAAGTTGAGCGAAACGCGGGAACCGCGGGAAGGCACGGAGAGGACGAACATTCGCTGGCTGCTCGCGCGGCTTCATCCGTTCACTTACGGCGTTCCCGCGGGCAAACGCGTCCGCGCCGCGCTCGTCTCGTGCGGCACGCTCGCGGATATCGCTCGGTTGCTCGAATCCGTTCTCGCCGACGCCGATTGAAATTTTGTGAAAACGAAAAAAAACGGATTCGTCCGCTGAAAAGCGGGATTTCCCGCGGGAACGCGTTTTTTTTATTTTTCGAAAAGGTTTTTCAGATAGCCGTAGCCTTCTTCGTCGAGTTTTTCGTAAGGAATGAAGCGGATCGCCGCGCTGTTGATGCAGTAGCGCAGTCCGCCGAGCGCCTGCGGTCCGTCTTCGAAAACGTGTCCGAGATGCGCGTCGCCGCCGCGGGAACGCACTTCCGTGCGCGTCATGCCGAAACTTTTGTCGATTTTTTCCGTGACGACGGATTCCGCGATCGGCTTCGAGAAGCTCGGCCAGCCGCAACCGGATTCGAATTTGTCTTCCGAGGAAAAAAGCGGCTCGCCGGACGTTATGTCCACGTAAATTCCTTTTTGGAAATGATTGAAATATTCGTTCTCGAACGGACGCTCGGTCGCGTTTTGGCGCGTGACGGCGAACTGCAGGGGCGAAAGCCGCGCGCGCAGATCCTCTTCGTCCGCGGCGCGGTAATTTTTTCCCGCGATGAGCGTTCCCGCGTCGGGCTTCTTCGCGGCGTCGAGTTTTTCGAGAAACTTCGCCGCGGCGTCGCGCGGAATGTGGCAGTAGCCGCGGGGATTTTTGTCGAGATAATCCTGATGATAGTCTTCGGCGGAATAAAAACTGCGCAGTGGGAGCGCCTCCGTGACGACGAGAACGCCGTATTTTTTCCGCTGTTCATCGAGTGCGGCGCGGATCGTTTCCGCGTCGCTTTCGTCGGAAAAATAAATGCCGGAGCGGTATTGCGTTCCCGCGTCTGCGCCCTGTCGGTTGAGCGTCGTGGGATCGACGACGCTGAAAAACGCGTCGAGCAGCGTTCCCGCGGGCAGCACGGAGGAATCGTAGCGCACGCGCACGGTTTCCGCGTGTCCCGTGTCGTTCCCGCAGACGTCTTCGTAGGTCGGGTTTTCCGTGTTCCCGTTGGCGTAGCCGACTTCGGTGTCGAGCACGCCGGGAAGTTTTTTCAAAAAGGATTCGAGTCCCCAGAAGCAGCCGCCGGCGAGATAAATCGTTTTGATTTCCGCCGCGTCCGCGTTTGCGGGAACGCCCTCGTTCGTCTTGGAATTTTCCGTGCACATAGTCGTAAAAAAGCAGAATAGCGCCGCGCATGAAAGCGATGCGGGAATGCGAAAAAGTTTTTTCATCGGCGAAAATTCTGACGCATCGCCGCGCGTTTTACAACAGCGGGCATCCGAGCGTTCCCGCGCGGGCGAATTCTTCCTTTTCGCGGAAACGAAAAGCGGCTAAGCTCAGCGGCAGAAAAAATTTGTCGATGGCACAGAAAACGATTCCCGAAAAAAATCTTTGGCGGCGGCTGCCCGTGCGGTGGCGCGTGATTTTTTTATTTCTGGCGCTGGTCGCGGCGTCCTACGGCGTGCGGCATCTGTTCCCGATGACACCGGCACTGCGCGAAAATCAGAAAATCGCGGAAACGGACGAACTGTTCGTGGAATCCGTCTGGGAAAGCGCGGACGAAGCCGCGGCGAAAATCGTCGCCGAAAGCGGAACCGTTCCCGAAATTCCGAAAAAAACGAGCCGCGTCAACGGCATTTACGTGTCGAAGCTCGTGCCGACCGGCGGCAGGCTGAAAATCGCCTACGCCGAATACGCCGCGGAAACGCCGCCGTCCGCCGCCGTTCCCGCCGAAAACGCGGACGCGACGGATTCCGTCTGGGACGAGACCGCGCGCAAGGCGGAAGAAATCTACGACGCCTCGAAGCGGAAAATTTCCGGCGCGCTGAATAGCTTCCGCAGCGTTCCCGCGGACGTTCCCGTGCTGCTCGTCCACGGGCTGGGCGCGGACGGACGTTCGCTCGACGCGGTCGCGAAAGAGCTTGTGCGCACGGGAGCGGCGAAACGCGTGCTCGTTCCCGATCTGCCGGGCGCGGGAGCGTCTCGACGCGACGTCGCGGATTATTCCGTCGAAGCGGTGGCGGGCGAAATGTTTGGGCTTCTGGACGCGCTGGGCGTCGCCGAGGCGAACGTTTTCGGTTTCGGGCAGGGCGGCGCCGTCGCGATTTACATGGCGCATCAGGAGCCGGCGCGCGTGAAGTCGCTCGCGCTCGTTTCGTCCACGGGAGCGCAGGAATTCGAGCTGCTCGGCAACCACATCGTCAACAAAATCGTCTACACGTTTCATCTCGGTTTCTTCAAGCTCGCGCAGGACGTGTTCCCGCATTTCGGGCTGATGGATGCGGGCAACGTGAATAAAGCGTTCGCGCGGATGTTGTGGGATTCGGACATGAGCGATCTGAAAAAATATCTCCGCGAATGGCAGGGTCCGCTTTTCCTTGCGCACGGCGAAAACGACGTCGTTTCGCCTTTCGACGCCGCGCTTTACACGGCGGAACTCGCGCCGCAGGCGGTGAAGCATTTCGTTCCCGGCGGACACGGCGTGTTTCTCGATTCGCCGATCGCGCTGGCGGACGATTACGCCGCGTTTCTCAAAAAAGTCGCCGTTCCCGCCGAGGCGAAAAAGCTTTCGCGCGCCGCGCCCGTTCCCGCGACGGAGGCGTTCCCGCCGATTGAGGCGGCGCACGGACTGCGCGTTCTCGTGCTGATGCTGGTGATTCTCGTCTGCACGTTCGTCGCGGAAGATCCGACCTGCCTCGCGTCGGGGCTGCTCGTCGCGCAGGGGCTGGTCGACTTCCTTCCCGCGATGCTCGCGTGCCTCATCGGAATTTTCATCGGCGACAGCGTGCTTTATATGCTCGGACGTTTTCTCGGCCGTCCCGTTCTGCGCAAGGCGCCGTTCAAATGGATAATTTCGGAACAGGAAGTGGACCGCATGTCCGACTGGTTCGACAAAAATCCGAAGGGCTTCGCGCTGATCGTCTCCTCCCGCTTCATTCCGGGTTCGCGCGTGCCGACGTTCGTCGCGGCGGGAATTATGAAGCTGAACATGGGCAAGCTGATCGTGCTCTTTTTCATCGCCGCCGCCGTGTGGACGCCGCCGCTGATTTTGCTCGCGGAAAAAGTCGGCGAGGGCGTCATCGACAAATTCAAGGAATGGCACCACAACGCCGCATGGATCGTGCTCGGTGCGATTCTCGCGCTCTGGTTGCTGACGCATTACGTCATTCCCGCGTTCACGTGGCGCGGGCGGCGTCGGCACGTGATGCTGCGCCGTCAATGGACGCGCCACGAATTCTGGCCGCGGTTTTTCCTCGGAATTCCGCTCATGCTGCACTACCTGTGGCAGGCGGCGATTCATCGCTCGTTCACGCTGTTCACACTCGCGAACCGCGGGCTGGGCGCGGACGGCGGCTTGCCCGCAGGCTCGAAATTCGAGCATTATACGAAGTTTTTTTCTGACAAAAACGACGCGCTCGTCGCCGCCGTTTCCGTGAAGACCGTTTTCGTTCCCGCGGCGAATTCGACTCTGGACGAACGCGCGGAAAGCGTTCTCGCGCTGATGCGGGAACACGGAATCGCGTTCCCGTGCGTCGTGAAGCCCGATGCCGGCGACGGCGGCGTCGGCGTGTGCGTCGCGCGTTCCCGCGAGCATCTGCGCAACTGGCTCGAAGTCAATCCGGACGCCGCCGTGCTTCAGGAATACGTCGGCGGGAACGAATACGAAGTCGTCTGGTCGCGCCGTCCAGGACGCGCCGAAGGCAGAATTCAGACCGTGGTGCAGAAGGATTTCGTTCCCGTCAAGGGCGACGGCGAGCGCAAGCTCGAAGACCTGATCTGGGCGGACGACAAAGCCGTCTCCAACGGCAAACTTTTTTCCAAGCTCAATTTCCGCGCCGCGGGAAAAGTGCTCGCGGCGGGCGAAACTTACGCGCTCGCGCCGATCGGCTCGCGCATCCGCGGCGCGAATTACGTGTCGCGTCCGGAACTTCGCGTGGGAGCGCTTTCCCGAACGCTCGACCGCCTCGCCGACGCCTGCGGCGACGTGCATTATCTCATGTTCGACATTCGCGCCGAGGACGACGCCGCGCTCGCCGCGGGAACGCGGATACGCATCACCGGCGTGAAGGGCGCGGGAGCGGTCGCGGGAATGATTTTCGACGGCTACGTGCGCATGGGCGTGGCGTATTCCCGCGCGTTCCGCCAGATGAATTACTGCTTCGGCGTCGGCGCGGAAATCCGCGACGAGCAGGGCGCGAAGCCCGCACTTTCCGCGCTCCGTCTTTTCGAAATCTGGGGCGTCGCCCGCGGTCGCTCCGACAACTACGTCAAAACGCCGCACGACGTCGAGTTCTGAAAAAGAAAACGCGTTCCTACGCGCTTCCCGTTTTTTCCTTTCGCCTGCGCGGGAAAACGGGCATACTGCGCGGGAAAAGAAATGATTCGGATTTTCTCGTTCATGTTCGTGATTCTGTGCTGCGGCGCGTTCGGCGTTCCCGAAGTCGCGGCGCAGGTCGCCAATTTCGACACGGAAATCCGCGCGCTGGGCTTCGGCAAAAAC
This sequence comes from uncultured Enterobacteriaceae bacterium, assembly GCA_964633895.1. Lineage (GTDB taxonomy): Bacteria > Verrucomicrobiota > Verrucomicrobiia > Opitutales > UBA953 > Spyradosoma. The sequence goes on from CAZWIK010000030.1 coordinate 14,676, forward strand.
GAATCGCGGGAACGCGGCGTCGGGCTTTGGCGCAAGGGCGGGACGCGCGTCGAAATCCAGTCGCGGAAACGTTTCGCGACGGTGAACGGCACGCGCATTTATCTCGGGAACGCGCCGAGCTTCGACCACGAAAAATTTTTCATCAAGAAGCGCGACTGGGAAAAGCGCATCGCGCCGCTCGCCTCGCCGCCGAAAACCGCCGCGCCGCGGCGCATCGTGATCGATCCCGGGCACGGCGGCAAAGATCCCGGAAAAATCAACAAGCGCGGAATGCAGGAAAAAAACTACGCGCTCGACATCGCGCTCCGCACGGCGCGTTTGCTCAAAGCGCGCGGCTACACCGTGATGCTGACGCGGGAACGCGACCTCGCGCTCGAGCTGAGCGAACGTCCCGCCCGCGCCAACAAATGGAAGGCGGATCTCTTCATCAGCATTCATCTGAATTCGGCGGCTTCGGATTCCGCCCGCGGCGTCGAAACGTTCGCGCTCACGCCCGTCGGGGAAACGTCCACGGCTGACGCGGGAAGCGGCACGCCGAAATCTCAGGCGGACGACGGGAACGCCCGCGATCCGCTCAACACGCTTTTCGCGTTCAGAGTGCATGCTTCGCTCGTCGCGAAAACCGACGCCGAGGATCGCGGCGTGAAATACGCGAATTTCGCCGTGCTGCGCACGCTGAAATGCCCGGGCGCGCTGGTGGAATGCGGTTTTCTGACAAACGCGTCCGACACGGCGTTGATCGCGACGAAAAACGGACGGGAACGCATCGCGACGGGAATCGCCGACGGCGTGGACGCGTATGCGCGGGCGACCGGCGGCGGCGTTCCCGCGAAACGAAAGCGATGAAACGGGGCGCGTCGGCTTATTTTTCGATGTTCGTCACGGCGGCGGGAACGTCGGGTTCGCGTCTGCTCGGTCTCGTGCGCGACCAGCTCATCGCCGGATTTTTCGGCACGGGCGGCTTCGCGGCGGCGTTCATCATCGCGTTTCAGATTCCGAATCTTTTTCGGCGTCTGCTGGGCGAGGGCGCGTTGACGGCGGCGCTGATGCCCGTGATGACGCAGGAGCGGAAACTCGGCGGGAACGCGCGCGCGTTCGCTTTTTTCAATCTCGTCGTTTCGCGCGTCGCGCCGTGGATGTTCGCGATCACGGCGGTTTTCTGCGGGATCGCCGTCGCCGTCGCGCTTCTGCCGGAATCGTGGCTCGCCGCGGGAGCGCGGCTCGCGGGCGCGGATGGCGACGTTTCCCGCCATCGCCTCGCCGCATGGCTCACCGCGCTCTGTATGCCGTATATGCCGATGATTTGCATCGCGGCGGTCTTCACCGCGGGGTTGAACATGCTCGGAAAATTCACCGTCACGGCGTTGAGCGCGGTTTGGCTGAATCTTTCGATGATTTTTTCGCTCGGCGTGCTGGGATATTTTTTCGGAGAAACGCCGACGCAGCGCGTCGTCTGGCTGTGCGCGGGAGCACTTTTCGGCGGTCTGCTCCAGCTTGGCGTTCCCGCGCTTGCGTTGCGACGCGAGGGCTGGCGTTTTTCGCCGAACCGTTCCCGCACGGAATCGTGGAACGATTTGAAAGCGATGTTTCTGCCGGCGGTCATCGGCGCGGGAATCAATCAGATCAACATTTTCTTCACGCGCTTTCTCGCGTTCAGCCTCGATGAACACGCACTGTCGGTCTATTACTACGCGAACCGCATCGTGGAAATTCCCGTCGGAATCTTCACGGTAACGGTAACGACGGTCGTCTTTCCGATGCTCGCAAAATGCGCGGCGGAGCGCGATTCGCGGGAACTCGGCGGCACGTTCGCCTACGGAATGCGGCTGATTTACGCGATAAACGTTCCTGCGACGGTTGGCATCATCGCGCTCGCGTTCCCGCTGGCGAAAGTTTTTTTCGAACACGGAAATTTCACGGCGGAAGACACGGCGGCGACCGTTCCCGTGCTCCGGATTTTTGCGCTCGCCGTGCCGTTTTACGCCGTGAGCGGGCTGATCGGGCGCGCGTTCAATGCGCTCAAGGACACGAAGACGCAGACGAAGACCGCGGGCGCGGCGTTCGCGCTGAACTGCGTTCTCGCGCCGACGCTGGGCTGGTTTTTCGGCGCGGTTGGGCTTGCCGCCGCGAATCTGATTTCCGCCGCCGCGCAGTGCGTCGCGCTCTACGCGATTCTACGCCGGCGGGAACGCGCGTTCCGCGCGGAGCCCGTGCTCGGCGCGTTTTTCAAGACGCTCGGCGCGGCGCTCGCGATGGGCGCGTTCGTGTGCGGCGCGTGGTTTGTTTTTCATGAAAAAATTCTTCGCGGGAACGCGTTCGGCGAAAATCTGACGATCGTCGTTTCGCTCTGCGTCGTCGTTCCCGCCGCCGTCGCGCTTTATTTCGCGCTACTGAAAATTCTGCGTTTTCCGGAATGCGACGAGCTTCTCTCGCTCGCGCTGAAAAAACTGCGGCGTTCCCGTAGCTGAATCCGTTTTTTCCCGCCCCTGCGGGTTTCGCGGGAACGCGCGTTCCCGTCCCGCTTGTGGGGGCTGTTTTGCATTGCTTCGCGCGGCGGAATCGGAGAAAATCGCGCCTTTCCTCTTTTCATCATGAAGCGCATCTTTGTTGAGAAAAAAACGGCTTTCCGCGAACAGGCGAAACACGTCCTTCAGGACCTGCGCGAATCGCTTGGGCTTTCCGGTGTGACGGATCTGCGCATCGCGCAACGCTACGACATCGACGGCATTTCCGAAGAAGATTTCCGCAGGACGCTCGCGACGGTTTTCGCCGAGCCGCAGACGGACGACGTGTTCGAAGACGCGCTCCCGTGCGACGAGAACGACACGGTTTTCGCCGTCGAATATCTGCCGGGGCAGTTCGACCAGCGCGCGGATTCCGCCGCGCAGTGCGTGCAGATGCTCACGCTCAAGGAACGTCCGCTGATCGCCTCGGCGCGCGTCTACGTGCTGAAGGGCGAAATTTCCGAAGAGGACGCGGCGCGAGTCAAGGCGTATCTCATCAATCCCGTGGATTCGCGCGAAGCCTCGCTCGACGTTCCCGCGACGCTGAAACAGAGCGTTCCCGCGCCGGCGGAGATCCCGCGCTTCGAGGATTTTTCCAAAAAAACGCCCGAAGAGCTTTCCGCGATGCGGCGGGAACTCGGTCTCGCAATGAGCGACGCCGACCTCGCGTTCGTGCAGAAATATTACCGCGAAGACGAACGCCGCGCGCCGACGCTGACGGAAATCCGCGTGCTCGACACGTATTGGTCCGACCACTGCCGCCACACGACGTTTCTGACGCGGCTGAACAACGTTTCTTTCGACGAATCGCCGCTGCTCGCTCCCGTCGAAAAAGCATGGAAAAAATATCTCGAGCTGCGCGAATCGCTCGGACGCGGCGACAAAACCATTTGTTTGATGGACGTCGCGCTGCTCGCGATGCGGGAACTCAAAAAGCAGGGCAAGCTCGACGACCTCGAGGTTTCCGAGGAAATCAACGCCGCTTCGATCGTCGTTCCCGTTACCGTCGACGGCGCGACGGAAGACTGGCTCGTGATGTTCAAAAACGAGACGCACAACCATCCGACGGAAATCGAGCCGTTCGGCGGCGCGGCGACCTGTCTCGGCGGCGCGATCCGCGATCCGCTTTCCGGACGCAGTTACGTTTATCAGGCAATGCGCGTCACGGGAGCGGCGGATCCGCGCGTGCCGTTTTCAAAAACGCTTTCGGGCAAACTCCCGCAACGCAAAATCGTGCGTGGCGCGGCGCAGGGCTATTCGTCCTACGGCAACCAGATCGGCCTCGCCACGGGAACGGTTCACGAAATTTATCATCCGGGATACGTGGCGAAGCGGCTGGAAATCGGCGCGGTCGTCGCGGCGGGGCTGAAGAAGAACGTCGTGCGCGGCGTTCCCGCGCCCGGCGACATCATCGTGCTCGTCGGCGGGCGCACGGGGCGCGACGGGATCGGCGGCGCGACGGGATCGTCCAAGGAACACACGGAAAAAGCACTCGAAAACAGCGCGGAAGTGCAGAAAGGCGACGCTCCGACGGAGCGCAAGCTGCAACGGCTTTTCCGCGACGCGGAAGTTTCCCGCCTCATCAAACGCTGCAACGATTTCGGCGCGGGCGGCGTTTCCGTCGCGATCGGAGAACTCGCGCCGTCGCTCGACATTCATCTCGACAGAATTCCGCGAAAATACGACGGTCTGAACGGCACGGAACTGGCGATTTCCGAATCGCAGGAACGCATGGCTGTCGTCATCGCTCCCGAAAATCTCGAAAAATTCCAAGCCGCCGCCGACCGCGAAAATCTGGAATCGACGCACGTCGCGGACGTTACCGACACGGGACGCCTGCGCATGTTCTGGCAGGGCGGTGCGATCGTAGACCTTTCGCGCGCCTTTCTCGACACGAACGGCGCGACGCAGGAGGCGGACGCGCACGTCGCCGCGCCCGATCCCGCGAAGAATCCGATGTTCCCGAAGCCGCTTCTCGACAACGATCCGAAAGCGACGTGGCTAAACGCGCTCGGCGATCTGCGCTGTTGCGGACAGCGCGGGCTGGTCGAGCGCTTCGACGCGTCCATCGGCGCGGGAACGGTGCTTCATCCGTTCGGTGGAAAAACGCAGTCGACGCCGATCGAGGCGATGGCGGCGAAAATTCCCGTGCTCGAAGGCGAGACGGATGACTGCACGCTGATGAGCTTCGGCTTCGATCCCGATGTGTCGAGCTGGTCTCCGGCACACGGCGCGGCGTTCGCGGTCGTCGATTCCGTCGCGCGTCTCGTCGCCGCCGGCGGCGATCCCGCGAAGGCGCGCCTGACCTTGCAGGAATATTTTGAAAAACTCGGAAGCGATCCGAAGCGCTGGGGCAAGCCGCTCGCCGCGCTGCTCGGCGCGTTCACGGCGCAACTCGAACTCGGCAACGGCGCGATCGGCGGGAAGGATTCGATGTCCGGCTCGTTCAAAAATCTGGACGTACCGCCGACGCTCGTTTCCTTCGCGATCGTTCCCGCGAAGGCTTCTCAGGTCATTTCTCCGGAACTGAAAAAAATCGGCTCGAAGCTCGTCCGCGTTCCCGCGAAGTTGACGGAAGACCGTATGCCGGACTGGGCGAACCTGCGGGAAAAGCTCGCCGCGCTGCATCGTCTGATCGCGGCGGGACGCGTGTTTTCCGCGCGGACGGTTCGCACGGGCGGAGTCGCCGTCGCGCTGACGGAAATGGCGCTCGGAAATCAGATCGGCGTCGCGCTCGAAACCGCGCCCGACGAAAAATTTTTCGCGCCCGAATACGGAAGCTGGGTGCTTGAAGTCGCGGCGGACGACGCGCTCGACGGTCTCGAATGCGAAACGCTCGGATTCACGCAGAAAGAGGCGGAAATCTCCTGGGACGGGAACGCCGTGCCGCTCGCCGAAATGCGGAACGTCTGGGAATACGCGCTGGAAACCGTGTTCCCGACGCGCGCCGCTCCAGCCGACACCGCTCCCGCGCCGCAGGTCTTTTCATGCGAAACCCGCGCCGTTCCCGCGCACGCGAAAATCAACGTCGCGAAGCCGCGCGTGCTCATTCCCGTGTTCCCGGGCTCGAATTGCGAATACGACACGGCGCGCGCGTTCCGCGAGGCGGGCGCGGAGCCGGAGATTTTCGTCGTTCGCAATCTGACGACCGCCGACGTCGATGAATCGCTCCGCGCGCTGGCGGAAAAAGTTTCGCGCGCGCAGATTCTGATGATTCCGGGCGGATTCTCGGCGGGCGACGAGCCGGACGGGAGCGGAAAATTTATTTCCGCCGTGTTCAAAAATCCCGCCGTGCGCGACGCGACGAACGCGCTGATCAAGGAGCGCGACGGGCTGATTCTCGGCATCTGCAACGGTTTTCAGGCGCTGATAAAGCTCGGGCTTGTGCCGTTTGGCGAAATCCGCGACATGGACGCGACGTGTCCGACGCTTTTCCACAACCGCATCGGGCGGCACATTTCGCGCTACGTCCACACGCGCGTCGCCTCGGTCAAATCGCCGTGGCTCTCGAACGTGAACGTCGGCGACGTTTTCACCGTTCCCGCGTCGCACGGCGAGGGCAATTTCACGGCTTCGCCGGAGACGGTCGCCGCGCTCGCCTCGAACGGGCAGATCGCGTTTCAATATTGCGACGCGGCGGGAACGCCGAGCTATGACATTTCCTGCAACCCAAACGGTTCGTATCAGGCGGTCGAGGGCATTCTCTCGCCGGATGGGCGCGTGCTCGGGAAAATGGGGCATTCCGAACGCCGCGGGAACAACGTCGGAAAAAACATTCCCGGCAACAAGAATCAACCACTCTTCGCCGCCGGCGTCGCTTACTTCGCGTAAGCGCGGGAACGCCGACCTAATTTTTTCCAAGAAAAAAGGACTTTGCCATGCTGTTCACCTCTCTTTCGTTCGCGGTATTTTTGCCTATCGTTTTTCTCCTGCATTGGTTTGTGTTCGGGAAAAACGCGCGCCGGCAAAATTTTTTCCTCGTGTGCGCAAGCCTGTTTTTTTACGCGTGGTGGGATTGGCGTTGCGTTTTTCTCATCGCGTTTACGGCGTTGACGACGTGGGCTTCCGCTTTGCAGATCGCGCGGACGCGTGAGCGCGGGAACGCCGTCGCAGCCGCATTGTATCCCCCCCCCCATTCGGATTTTTAAAATCCGCGAAATTCTTCTGCGGAGCGAACATCGTCGCGAATCTCGGCGTTCTCGGCGTTTTTAAATACTACGATTTTTTCGCGCGAGAATTTGCCGAAGCCTTTCTCGGCGGGAACGCGGAAGTGCTTTTGCTCGGCGTCGTCCTGCCCGTCGGAATTTCTTTCTACACGTTTTCTGCG
>CAZWIK010000031.1:0-21164 GCA_964633895.1 uncultured Enterobacteriaceae bacterium
AAAAAAAACTTCGGGAAACGCCGCTACGCGACGGAGCCTTCCATTTCCATTTCGATGAGACGTTTCAGCTCGACGGAATATTCCATCGGAAATTCTTTGACGAGATCGTTCACGAACCCGTTCACGGCAAGGCTCATCGCCTCGGCTTCCGTCAGCCCGCGCTGCCGCATGTAAAAAATCTGATCGGCGGAAACTTTGGACACGCTCGCCTCGTGCTGCGTCTGCGACGCGTTCCCGCGGACGGTGATCGCCGGATACGTTCCCGTGGCGGAATTGGCGTTGATGAGCAGCGTGTGGCATTCGCTGTTGTTTTTGCATCCTTTGAGCGATTTCGGCATCGAAACCAGACCGCGGTAGTTGGCGCGTCCGTCGCCCGTCGAAACGGATTTCGAAATGATGTTCGACGTCGTTTCGTCCGCGAGATGAATCATCTTCGCTCCCGTGTCCTGCACCTGTCCTGTGTGCGCGAGCGCGATGGAAAGCACCTCACCGCGGGAACGCCGCCCTTTGAGCACGACCGCGGGATATTTCATCGTCAGCCGCGAACCGATGTTGCAGTCGATCCAGCGGATTTCCGCGTCTTCCATCGCCATGCCGCGCTGCGTCACAAGATTGAAGACGTTGCCCGCCCAATTCTGAACCGTGACGTATTGAATTTTCGCGCCTTTGAGCGCGACGAGTTCGACGACGCCGGAATGTAGCGTCGCCGAATCGAAGCGCGGTGCCGTGCACCCTTCCATGTAAACGAGTTCCGCGCCTTCGTCGGCAATGATGAGCGTGCGTTCGAACTGCCCGAAATTTTCCGCGTTGATGCGGAAATACGCCTGAAGCGGCTGCTGGACTTTCACGCCTTTGGGAATGTAAATGAACGAGCCGCCGGAAAAACACGCGCTGTTGAGCGCGGAAAATTTGCTGTCCGTCGTCGGAATCACATTGCCAAACCACGGGCGAAAAATGCTCTCGTATTTCGTCAGACCCTCGAGCGGTCCGACGAAAATTACACCCTGTTTCGACAGCTCGTCCTTCATTCGCGAATACGCAGATTCCGAATCGAACTGTGCATCGACGCCCGCCAGAAACTTGCGTTCCTGGTCGGGAACGCCGAGCCGCTCAAACGTCTTTTTCACGTCCGCGGGAACGTCTTCCCACGATCGAGCCGCCTGCGCGCTTTTCGCCAGATAATAACGGATTTTCGAAAAATCAATGTCGCGAATGAGTGCCGGCGCCCAATGCGTCGGCATCGGTTTTTCTTCGAAAATTTTCAGCGCGTTGTGACGAAAATCGCGGATCCAGTCCGGCTCGCCTTTCGTTTTGACGATGTAATCGATGACGTCGCCGCTCAGTCCGACGCCCGCGTCCAGCGCGTAATCTTCCTCAAAAGAAAAGTTCCCCGCGTCGCGGTCGATGTTGATCGCTTCCGGCGCGGAAATGTTTTTTTTGTTCTCGGAATTTTCCATCGTCAAATTTTCAAAACTTCGGGAGCGCAACGCTATTAAGAAGCGGTCTTAAAGGCAACGCACAAAAAACGACGGCGGCGTTCCCGTGCGAAAACGGCTCGTCGCCGCGCGGGAACGCCAGAGGAAAGCAACCGGCGGGAACGCTCCCGCGCGCTCAGCGTCCGCGCGCCGTCTTACGCTTCGCGGCAAGCGTTTTCGCCGTTTTTCCGGCGGCGGAAACGCGTTTTTTCACCGAAACAGAAACCGCTCTCGCCGGCTTCTTTTTCACGGGAACGCGCTTCGACGCGGAAACTTTCGGAATGCCCTTCGGACGAACGCCGAGCGTCGGAGCGTTTTCGAGCAGCGTGCGGACGATGCGGGCGATGCTCTGCCCTGACTGATTCGCCGAGCGGAAAAGATTCGTGTAAAGCGCGTCCGAGAGGCGGAAAGAAATTTGTTTCTTCTCGTCGGTAGCGTTTTTCTTGCGAACGACGGACGGCGCGCGTTCGGTCGCCGCACGCAACAACTCGCTCATCGAAGAAAAACCGCACTTGCGACCGTAAGCTTTCGCCGCCGCCAGTAGCGATTCGGGCAACGTGACGCAGAGAAGACGGTTTTTCGATGTTTTCTTGGAATTTGATGCCGCAGTTTTTTTCTTAGCTTTCATTGTCGCGGGATTTTCTCAAAGTGTCCCGAAAAGAGCAAAACTTTTCTTGAATTTCGTAATTTATTTTTAATTACCGATTCTCTTTCGTGACAAAAAACGGCTTCCGCGGGAACGTTCCCGCGGAAGCCGCAATCAAAGCGAAAAAAATCAGTTCTTTTTCGCGCAGGCCTTTTTGCAACCGCAGGCTTTCTTGGCAGGAGCGGCTTTCTTCGCTACCGGTTTCTTGGCGGGAGCAGCTTTCTTCGCTGCCGCCGGCTTTTTCGCCGGAGCAGCCTTCTTCACTGCCGCCGGCTTTTTCGCCGGAGCAGCCTTTTTCGCCGCCGGTTTCTTGGCGGGAGCAGCTTTCTTCGCTGCCGGTTTCTTGGCGGGAGCAGCTTTCTTCGCTGCCGGCTTCTTGGGTGTGGTCTTTTTTGTAGCCATAGTGTTTTTGGTGTGATGGTTTAATGAAATCTCTTCTTCTATCGCCGCCTGCGCCGCCGCAAGCCGCGCCGTGGGCACGCGATAGGGAGAACAGCTGACATACGTCAGCCCGATGCGGTGGCAGAATTTGACGGATTCGGGATCGCCGCCGTGTTCGCCGCAGATGCCGAGCTTAATATCCGGGCGCGTCATTCGTCCGCGTTCCGCGCCCATCCGCATCATCTCGCCGACGCCGCGCTGGTCGATGGACGCGAACGGATTGCGCTTCACGATCTCAAGACGCTGGTAATCACCGAGGAAAGAGCCGGAATCGTCGCGGCTCATTCCCAGAGACGTCTGCGTCAAATCGTTCGTTCCGAAAGAGAAAAATTCCGCGTCTTCGGCGATTTCGTCCGCAGTCGCGCAGGCGCGCGGGATCTCGATCATCGTGCCAACCTTGTAGGAAATCTTCACCTTGTTTTCTTTCATGACCTCTTCCGCGACGCGGCGCACGATTCCCGCCTGATTCTTGAATTCCGCCGAAAATCCGACGAGCGGGATCATCACTTCGGGAAGGACGCGAATCTTTTCCTTCGCGCAAGCCGCCGCCGCTTCAAAAATCGCGCGAGACTGCATTTCTGTGATTTCCGGATACGAAATGCCGAGGCGGCAACCGCGATGCCCGAGCATGGGATTGAATTCATGCAGCTCCGCGACGCGGCGCTGGATGTATTCCACGGGAACGCCGAGCTTCTTCGCGAGATCGAGCTGCTGCTCCTTCGTCTGCGGAAGAAATTCATGTAGCGGAGGATCGAGCAGACGAATCGTCGCGGGAAGCCCTTTCAGCTCGCGGAAAATGCCTTCGAAATCGCCGCGCTGGTAAGGCAGGAGTTTGTTCACCGCTGCACGGCGTCCTTCCCGATCGGACGCAAGAATCATTTCGCGGACGGCGTCGATGCGGTTGCCCTCGAAGAACATATGCTCCGTGCGCGTAAGCCCGATGCCCTGCGCACCGAAAGCGACGGCGACCGCCGCCTGAGACGGCGCGTCCGCATTCGTGCGGACGCCGAGACGCGTCGCTTTTTTGCACCACGCCATCAGCTGCGCGAAATTCTTATACGCGGAAGACGTTTTCGCTTCGGCGTTCCCGCGCACGACGCCGAGAATGACGTCACTCGGCGCGGTTTCAATCTGCCCGAGAAAAACGTCGCCGGTCGTCCCGTCGATGCTGAGCCATTCGCCTTCCTTGACAACGATCCCGCCGACGGAAAGCGAGCGATTCGCGTAATCGATGTCGAGCGCGGACGCGCCGCTGACGCAAACCTTGCCCATCTGTCGGGCGACGAGCGCGGCGTGGGAAGAAACGCCGCCGCGCGCGGTAAGAATGCCTTCCGCCGCGATCATTCCGCGCAGATCTTCCGGCGAAGTTTCGAGACGCACCAGCAAAACTTTTTCGCCCTTCGCGGCGGCGGCTTCCGCGCGCTCCGCGTTGAAATAAATTTTTCCGGACGCGGCTCCCGGTCCCGCCGGAAGCCCGTGCGCGACGGACTTCGCGCCTTTGAGTGCCGCGCGGTCGAACACCGGAGCGAGCACCTGATCCAGTTGCTCCGCGGGAACGCGGCGCACCGCCGTTTTCCAGTCGATCAGCTTTTCGCGAACCATCTCGCACGCGATACGGATCGCCGCGAGCCCCGTGCGTTTCCCGTTGCGCGTCTGCAACATGAAGACCTTGGAATCTTCAATCGTGAATTCAAAATCCTGCATGTCGCGGAAATGATTTTCCAGCGTGCGGCAAATCGAGAGCAGCTGCTTGTGAGCCGACGGCATCACGACGGCGAGATGCGCCACGGGATCGGGCGTGCGCACTCCCGCGACGACGTCCTCGCCCTGCGCGTTCATCAGAAATTCTCCGTAAAAAACTTTTTCGCCGCTCGCGGGATCGCGCGTGAACGCAACGCCGGAACCGGATTTTTCGCCGGTATTCCCGAACACCATCGACTGCACGTTGACCGCCGTTCCCCAGTCGGACGGAATATGATATTTCTGGCGATAAATGATCGCGCGATCGTTCATCCACGACCCGAACACCGCGCCGATCGCGCCTTCGAGCTGCTTCCACGGATCGGACGGAAAGTCGCAGCCCGCGCGGTCCTTGATCAATTTTTTGAAACGGAAAACGAGTTCCCGAAGCTCCACCACGCCGAGCTCCGTGTCGCTCGCGTCAGGCTTTTCGAGCATTTCCGTTTTGACGTCCTGAATGACGGATTCGAAAGGCTCGTGATCTTCATTCGGCAGTTTCTGCACGCCGAGCACGACATCGCCGAACATCTGCACGAAACGGCGGTAGCAGTCCCACGCGAAACGCTCGTTGTTCGTCACGCGGGCGAGTGCTTCCACGGTCTCGTCGTTCAGCCCGAGATTCAGAATCGTGTCCATCATTCCGGGCATCGATTCCCGCGCTCCCGAACGCACCGCGACGAGCAGCGGAAATCCCGCCGCGTCCCCGAACTTTTTTCCGAGCTGTTTCTCGATGTTCGCGACCGCCGCACGGACGTCCGCCATCAGCGTCTTCGGATAAGTCTTTTTGTTCGCGTAATAATACGTGCAGACTTCTGTGCTGATGGTGAATCCCGGAGGCACCGGAAGCCCGATGCGCGCCATTTCCGCGAGGTTGGCGCCTTTCCCGCCGAGCAGATTGCGCATTTGCGCGTTCCCGTCGGTTTTTTTCCCAAATTCGTAAACGAATTTCGCTTTTTTCCCCACCGGAGCTTTTTTGGTCATTGTGCAGTAATAAGTCGATTTCAGGTAGCCTTTTAAATGCTTGGGCATCCTCGGCTACGCTGGAAAATTAAAACTGAAAAATCCGAGAACGCAAGTGTCTTTATGCGAAATTACGATTTTTTTTGAAGAAATTTTCCGCATCCCAAGGCGCGTATACAAAATAAATTACACGCGGGAACACCCAGAAAATCCGACGGGAACGGACGCGAAGCGTTCCCGCGACGCTCGGCGCTTTTCAAAACAGAACCGACGCATTAAGATAACCGGCATGACAGTTTTCTCCGAAAATTTCCGCGCCCGTTTCGCGGGAACGGCGCGCCTCTTCGGTTCCGCCGCATTCGAAAAAATCGCGCGCGCGCGGATTTGCCTCGTCGGACTCGGCGGCGTCGGCTCATGGACATGCGAAGCTCTGGCACGGAGCGGCGTCGGCGCGATGACGCTCGTCGACATGGACGAAGTCTGCGCGACGAACACGAACCGCCAGCTTCACGCGACGGACGGGAACTACGGACGAGGCAAAGCGGACGTTCTCGCGGAACGCGTCCGCGCGATCAATCCAGAGTGTCGCGTCGATGTGCGCAAAATGTTCGTCACGCCGCAGACCGCGTTTTCGTTTTTCAAGGAAAACAAAGAGAATTTCGATCTGGTCGTCGACGCGATAGACGGCGCGATGAACAAAGCCGCGCTGATCGCCGCCTGCGTCGCGGCGGGAACGCCGGTCGTCTCGTCCGGCGGCTGCGCGGGAAAGCGCGACGGCACGTGCGCGGAATGCGCGGACATCGCGGACGCCGAGGGCGACGCGCTGCTGAAATTTGTGCGAAGGGAACTGCGTTCCCGCTACGGTTTCCCGAAGGGAAATTCCGGGGGGAAAATCGGCGTTCCCGTGGTTTTTTCAAAAGAAATTCCGCTCGCTCCCAAAGCACTCGATTCCGAAGCGTTCCCGCAGATGATTTCTCCCGCTGGAGGGAAACCGCGCGCGGGAACGGCGGCTTTCGTCACGGGCGCGTTCGGGCTGGCACTCGCGCAACTCGCCGCGGAGAGGCTGATTTCGCGGGAAAGTTGATTCGGCGGGAACGCGCGGCTCACGTAAAACGCGCGAGCGCGGCGGCGATCAATTCGCTCAGCTGGAAAAACGCGGAAGCGACGCCGCGCACGATCGGGCGAAAAATCATGCCGAGAACCGGATTATCCGGCGGAATGTTGATCGCCAAAAGCAAAATCCACCACGCGTTGCGCGCGATTTTCGCGAACGTCTCTTCCGTCATGCCGGCGCAATGGCGCAGTACGCGGGAACCGTCAAGCGGCGGCAACGGAATCAGATTGAAAATTCCCAGCCCAACGTTCATCGAAATAAACATCAAAAAAAATCCGAAGACCGTCTCCGATCCGTTCCGGAAGAACGCGAAAAAAAATCCGAGCGCGACGGCACCGAGTAGCGCGAGCAGAAAATTCATTCCCGGTCCGGACAGCGTGATCAGCACGTCGTCCGCGACGCGCGTTTTCGGATTTGGCAACGAAATCTGCACGGGCTTGCCCCAGCCGATCAGCCCGAACGAAAGCCCACCGAAAACGAGCGGGAAAAAAATCATGAACGCGGGAATGGCGAGCGTGCCGATGGGATCGACGTGCGCAAGCGGATTGAGCGTCACGCGTCCCTGTGCGCGCGGGAGCGGGTCGCCGCGCCGATCCGCCGTCCACGCATGCCCAAATTCGTGCAGAGACACGCACAAAATCAGAACGATGAACTGAATCGCCGCCCATCGCAAACCGTCTATGCCGGTCATCATTGAGTTTCCTTTTTTTGTTTCTGTTTTATGATTTCGAGAACTTTTCTGCGGGAACGCTCCAACGCTGGAAATTCCGCGCTTTCCCGCAGAAGCGTATACGCTTCTTCGATACGTCCAAGCTCCGCAAGCGCGCGCGCGCGGTGAAGCGAAATCAAAGGCGCGGATGCGGCTTTTCCCTCCTGCGGGATTTTCTTCTGAAGCCGCTCCCACGCGGCGAGCGCACGGGACCAATCGGGATTTTCGACGTCGTAAAAAGATTCCGCGTAACGTTGGAGAAAATTCAAATTTTCAGGTTCGACGGCGGACGCGGCGAGAAATTCCTGTTGCGCCGCGGCGTCGAGTTCCGCTCGGGAACGGAAAATTTCTTTTTCCAAAAGCCATTCCCGAAAATCCGTGAGAAATTCGCCGAGCGCCGCGTGATAAGCGGCATTGCCGGGATCGAGACGAACGGCATCGGAAAACCGCGGGAACGCGTCTTCCGCTCGCCCCCGCGCCGCGAGCGTCTCCGCGAGCAGAAATTTCAGAGGCGGGAACGCACCGTCGATTTTTTCCGCGCGGAGCAGCAGTTCTTCCGCGCGCGCGTTCTCGCCTCCCGCGCGGAGAAAATCTGCGTAAAAATACAGGACGAGCGCGGAATCCGGAAACCGGCTGGAAAGCGATTCAAAACGCGAGGCGACGTCTTCGGCTCGGCGGGAACGCTCGTTTTCCGCGAGCGAATCCGATTCGGAAAAAAACGCGTCCCGCCGACGGACGACGTCGCGAAGCTCGGCGGTTTCCGTTTCGCGTTCCCGCTCAGAAATCAGGGTGGAAGCCGCGCGATCCGCGCCGAATGCCGCCGCGGGAACGCAGAAAGCGGGAAAAAACGCGAAAAGAAAAATTTTCGTTCTCATCAGCGCGCGTTGAACAATTTGTGAAGTTGCCAGCCGGCGCGAAACGGGAATCCGCGTTCTCGCACCCAAGCGGAAATCGCGTCGAGCACGGCGGGATCTTCGCGCTTCGACCACTCTGGATGAAGCCAAATCGGCGACGTCGCGGGAACGCGCGCGCGCGAAATTTTCTCCGTCCAAAATTCGATGTCCTCCGCCTGCGCGATGATAAATTTCAGCTCGGACGCGCGTTCCAGATTTTCGTTCAGCGGCGGTCGCGCCCGCTTCGGGCTGACCGTGAGCCAATCGACGTTCCCGCGAATCGGAAACGCGCCGCTGGTTTCGAGGTGGACGCGGAGCCCGCGCGAATGCAGTTCGCGACAAAGCGGATTCAAGTCGCGGATCGCCGGCTCGCCGCCGGTGATGACGACGAAATCCGGACGCGCGGAAAAAGCCGCGTCGGAAAGTTCCCGCGCAGAAATTCGTTCGGGAACGCGCCCGCCGTCTGCCCACGTTCCCGAAGAATCGCACCACACGCAGCGAATCGGGCAACCGAACAGGCGGATGAAAAACGCGGAACGCCCAACGTGTACGCCCTCGCCCTGCCAGCTGTGGAAATATTCGGAAACCTCGTATTCCGCAGAGCCGCAGTCCGCGGCTTCGGAGAGCGTTCCCGCATTTCGTTTTTCCGACGAAGCATTCATGCGATTCGATCCCGTGGCAACGAACGACGTTCCCGTCTATTTTTCGAAATAGGCGAAATTCTTGCTATCTTCGCCGACCTTGACGGATTTCAGCCAAGCGCGATTCGCGGACTCCTTGCGGACGAGCGCGTCGAAAACGCCGAAAAGATGCCGCGCCAGCCCTTCCGCCGAACAATTTTCAAGAATATACGGCTTGAAAAGATGCGGGAACGCGCGAAGCATTTTGAGTCCTTCTTCGTCGGACTCCGCGAACATGCAGGCGTGATCCAGATGCTCGGAAATCCACTGGTTGATGAACTTGATTCCGCCGAAATCGATCACGAAGCCGAGATGGTCAAGCTCCTCGCAGGCGAACGTCAGCGTCAGCGACCAGTTGTGTCCGTGCACAAACGAGCAATGCCCCGGATGCCGGTGCTGAACATGCCCGATCGGAATATCCGTGTAGATTTTCTCGCAAGTATGCATGGCGGAAAGTATGCCCGCCGTTCCGCCGCTTGCAAACAAGAATCCTTTCCCGAAAACAAAAAACTCTCCGGCGTTCCCGCGCGGAGAGTTTTCGACAAAGTTTTTTTTCCCGAATGGAATTATTTGCTACCGTAGCGCGCGCGGACTTCGCGTTCGATTTCCGCGCATACGCTCTGAAATTCTTTTTCGGACAGCTGACCGCTCTGACGCTGTGCGCTGAGCAGTTTCAGTTCGGTTTCGATGTCCTTGCACGTGCGTGCCGGATCGAGTGCGGGAACGTCGTCCTTCGTCGCGACGGCTTCGGGCGCGGGTGCAGGCTCTGCGACGGCAGCCGCGACCGCCGTGTCCTCGACAGGCTCAGGCGCGGGAACGTCGTCCGTCGCCGCGATCGCCGTGTCCTCGACAGGCTCCGGCGCAGGTTCTTCAACGCCCGCGACGACCGTCGCTTCCGCAGGAACGCTTCCCACGGCGACGAGTTCGGGAACGGGATAGTCCGGCAGTAAAGAATAGAGACCGTCGGAATCCGGATACGCTTCAAGAACCTGCTCGTCGGAAATATAGCCGTCTTTCTTGTAAACGACGTTATAAACGGCGGCGGTTCTCGGGCGGCGGACCGTGATGTTCAACGGCTCCGAATTGACGGTTCCGATTTCATTGTCGTTGATGACGACGGTTATGCCGTCAACCGCCCCGTTCGGGAGAAAGCTGATGGTCTGCGTCGTCGCGGTGCAACCCGCGAACGCGGCGCAAAGGGAAACGAGTGTGAGGCTGGGGAATAATTTCATTGTAGGACAGGTTTTTCGTTATTGAAAACCATTAGGATAGGAACTTTTCGCGTTTTCTCAACTCCAAATTTCAAATCAGCGCGTCTTTTCGTAAGTATCGAGGCGCGGCGCTTTGAGCAGGCGATTTTCGTTGTAGGAAGAATAAAGTTCTTCGTGAAGCTTGCGGAATTCGTCTTCCGTAATTTCTCCGCTCGACAAAAGCCGCTTCAAGGCCTTTTCCCGCAGACGGAATTCCGTGAAATTTGACGGCTTTCCCTGCTTGGAAAACTCGACCGCGGCGGGCGACGATCCCTCCGCGTTCCCGCGGGCGGGCACCGACGTTCCCGCGCCAGCCCCATTCGTCGCGCGTTCCCTCGCCAGCCGTTCCTGCTCGGCGAGCGATTCCGGCGTAATCTTCACAAGAGCGATTTCGATACTGTCGAGAATGTCTTTCGAGCCGTCTTCCCGCGTAAAGGTTTCAAGCAGACAATCTTCGTCGAAAAATCCAGGCTTGGAAAAACGCACTTCGTAGGAGCGGCTTCGGGAAAGGCGCAGCGTCGTCGGCGTCAGCCCGCAGTTTTTCCCATCGATGAAAACCGTCGCCTGATCCGGAGTCGAAACGAAATCCACGGTTTTCCACAGACGGTCGTTGTAGGAGCGGCACGCGCCCAAGCCCGCGACGAGAAAAATTCCGACCGCACAGACGATCATTTTCCGAAAAAGCTTTTCCATATTTATTTTTTGCTCGTTGACAATAAACAAAATTTATGAAACGCTTTCAATCCGATTTTTCGGCGGACAGCCGATACTTTCGGCCAGCATAGCACAGTTGGTAGTGCAGCCGCCTTGTAAGCGGCAGGTCGTCAGTTCGAGTCTGACTGCTGGCTCCAGTTCTTTTCATTGCCCGATAGTGTAACGGTCAGCACTAATGACTCTGACTCATTCAGTCCAGGTTCGAATCCTGGTCGGGCAACCACTTTCCGAAACCCGCAGAGATGCGGGTTTCTTTGTTCCCGTCCATCGCGGATTTCCGCGAAACGCGAAACGGAAAAAAACGAGCGTTCCCGCCGAACGCCGTCCGATTCGGGAACGCGCGACGCGAAGTTTTATTTGAAAAAATCACCGAGCGAACCGAAGCCGCCGCCGTTCCCGCCGGAAGAAAACCGTCTCGGCGCGGACGATGCGCCGGCGTTCCCGTTCCGCGCGAAACCGCCGCGACGTGCGTTCCCGCGGGAGTCCCCGGCGGCGAAGGTTTCCCGCACGCCGCGCGCGCCTTTTTCCGGATTCGTCTTCATGGAAAGCCCGATGCGCCTGCGCGGAATATCGACCTCTACGACCGTAACCGAAACTTTCTGCCCGACTTTCACGACTTCCGCCGGATCTTTCACGAACGTATCTGAAATCTTCGATACATGCACGAGACCGTCCTGATGGACGCCGACATCGACAAACGCGCCAAACGCGGTTACGTTCGTCACGATACCGGGCAGACGCATTCCCTCTTTCAGATCGGAAATTTCGTGAACGCCCTCCTTGAAGGAAAAAACCTCGAATTTTTCGCGCGGATCGCGCCCTGGCTTTTCGAGTTCCTTCAGAATGTCGCGCAGCGTGGGCAGCCCGACGTCCTCGGAAACGTAGCGATTCAGATCGATGCGGGAACGCAACCGCCCGTCGGCGAGCAGCGCGGGAACGTCTGCGCCAAGATCCGCCGCCATGCGCTCGACGAGCGCGTAGCGTTCGGGGTGAACAGCGGAAGCGTCGAGCGGATGCTCGCCGCCGCGGATGCGCAGAAATCCGGCGCACTGCTCGAACGCTTTCTCGCCGAGACGCGGAACTTTTTTCAAATCCTTGCGGGAACGGAACGCGCCGTGTTCGTCGCGGTAGGCGACGATGGCGGCGGCGATTCCCGCATTCAGCCCGGAAACATAGCTGAGAAGCTGCTTCGACGCCGTGTTCACTTCGACGCCGACTTTGTTCACGCAGGAAACGACAACGTCGTCGAGCGCGCGTTTGAGCGCACTCTGGTTCACGTCGTGCTGATACTGTCCAACGCCGATGCTTTTCGGATCGATTTTCACGAGTTCGGCGAGCGGATCCATGAGACGGCGTCCGATGGAAACGGCACCGCGCACGGTAACGTCCTCGTTCGGAAATTCCTCGCGCGCGACTTCGCTTGCGGAATAAATCGACGCGCCGCTCTCGTTCACGACGACGACGGGAATCGTCGCGGGAAGTCCGCACGAACGCACGAAGCGCTCGGTTTCGCGCGAAGCCGTGCCGTTCCCGATCGCAATCGCCTGCACCTTGTATTGATGACACAGAATGCGCACGCGGTTTCCCGCATCGGCATACTGCGACGCCGAACCCGCCGTCGGAAAAATCACTTCGTGATGCAGTAGCTTGCCCTGCGCGTCCAACACGACGAGCTTGCAGCCCGTGCGGAATCCCGGATCCAGCGCGAGAACGCTTTTCTGACCGAGCGCGGGAGCCATCAGCAACTCGGAAACGTTCGCCGCGAAAACGCGTATCGCTTCCTCGTCCGCTTTTTCCTTGGATTTCAAGCGCGCTTCCGTTTCCAGCGACGGACCGAGCAGACGCTTCCACGAATCATGCACCGCCGCGCGGACTTCGTTCCCGCACGCGCCCGTTCCCGCAACGAAAAGTCTGTCGAGCCGCGAAAACGCCTCGTCTTCCTTCACGGAAATTCTGAAGAAAAGAACGCCTTCCTTTTCGCCGCGTCGAATCGCGAGAACGCGGTGGGACGGCGCGGACGCGAGCGGTTCCGACCATTTGAAGTAATCCTTGAACTTCGCGCCCACCTCTTCTTTTCCCTTGATGACTTCCGAAGAAAGCTCGGCATTTCTTTCGTAAATTTCCCGGCAGGACGCGCGAGCCGCTTTGTCGTCCGCAATGCGCTCGGCGAGAATGTCCCGCGCTCCCGCGACGGCGGCGGCGACGTCGGGAACGTCCTTGTCCGCGGAAACGAACTTCGCGGCTTCGGCGGCGGGATCGGCGTTCTGATTTCCGAAAATGAAATCGGCGAGCGGCTCCAATCCGCGTTCCCGCGCGATCGTCGCGCGCGTGCGCCGTTTCGGACGATACGGCGCGTAAAGGTCTTCCAGCACCGTCGCCGTCTGCGCTTTTTCCACGGCGGCGCGAAGTTCCGGCGTGAGATGCCCGTTTTCTTCGAGCGATTTGAGGATCGCCGCGCGGCGCGCGTTGAGTTCCCGCAGCTGCTCGAGGCGATCCCGCACGGCGGCGATTTGAACCTCGTCCATCTCGCCCGTCGCCTCCTTGCGGTAGCGGGCGATGAACGGGACGGTCGCGCCTTCGGCGAGTAGCTTCGCGACCGCGCTCACCCGCGCGATGCCCAGCGACGTCTCCCGCGCGATGCGCAGAACGCTGTCGGCAAAATCCGTGTTGTCTGAAAATGTTTCCGGCATAAGAAAAAAAAATGTATCTGTTTTTCGGATATGTTCCGCGTTCCTGCGGGAACGGCTTCTCCCGCTCGACGCGCGGAAAAATTCAGCGCGTTTCCGCGAAGCGCGGCGCGGGAACGCGGGAAAAACCGCTTCAAAGAATTTTCGGCGAAGCGTTCCCGTTGACGACGTCGGCGGTGA
The DNA here is from genome assembly GCA_964633895.1 of uncultured Enterobacteriaceae bacterium. Lineage (GTDB taxonomy): Bacteria > Verrucomicrobiota > Verrucomicrobiia > Opitutales > UBA953 > Spyradosoma. Next base: position 13,490 of record CAZWIK010000031.1, read on the forward strand.
TGACGACGCGCTTGGCGTTCCCGCGTTCGGGAAGCTCATACATCGTGTCGAGCATGAATTTTTCGAGAATGGAGCGCAACCCGCGCGCGCCGGTGCCGAGCGCGATCGCCTTTTCCGCAATCGCGGACACGGCGGTATCCTCGAAAACGAGCTCCGTGCCATCCATCGAAAAAAGTTTGCGGAACTGCTTGATCAGCGCGTTTTTCGGTTGCGTGAGAATGTGCTCCAAGTCCTCGCGGGTCAGTTGCGACAACGCGGAAACGACGGGAAGCCGCCCGATGAATTCGGGAATCATGCCGAACTCGAAAAGGTCTTCCGGCTGAAGCTCCGCCATGATCTGTTCCGCGGAAAGCGTCGCTCCCGTCTCTTCCGAAACGGTGAAGCCGAGAAATTTGTTGCCGATGCGCGAGCCGATGATGCGGTTCAGCCCAACGAACGCGCCGCCGCAGATGAAAAGAATGTTCGACGTGTCGATCTGCACGTATTTCTGGTCGGGATGCTTGCGCCCGCCGTTCGGCGGAACGTTGCTGACCGTGCCTTCGATGATTTTCAGCAGCGCCTGCTGCACGCCTTCGCCGGAAACGTCGCGCGTAAGCGAGGCGGAATCGCCCTTGCGCCCGATTTTGTCGATTTCGTCGATGTAGACGATTCCCGTTTCCGCGCGGCGCACGTCGCCGTCCGCCGCCTGAAGCAAGCGCACGAGAATGTTTTCCACGTCGTCGCCGACGTAGCCCGCCTGCGTGAGCGTCGTCGCGTCCGCGATCGCGAACGGCACGTCGAGTAGCCGCGCCAGCGTTTTCGCGAGAAGCGTCTTCCCGCAACCCGTCGGACCGATGACGAGAATGTTGCTTTTTTCGACTTCGACGTCCTGCAGATCCGCGGCTTCCGCGTTCCCGACGCCCGCCGTTCCCGCCGCGTCCGCGTTCCCGAACAGCTTGTCGTTCAGCCGCTTGTAATGATTGTAGACAGCGACGGACAGAACTTTTTTCGCCTGACTTTGCCCGATGACGTAATCGTCGAGCACGGCGCGGATTTCCGATGGCTTCTTCAGCGCGATCGGCTTGAGCGGCTCCGGCTCGGGATTTTTTTCCGTGCGCAGTCCGGCGGCAGTCGAAGCGACTTTCGCGGGAGACATCGGCGCGGCGGACGGATTTTTCCGCGCGCCCTGCTCGTCCGTCATTTCGACGCAGAGCTTCGCGCACTCGTCACAAATATTCGCGCCGTCTGGACCGATGATCAGAATCCCGACCTCGCTGCGGGAGCGTCCGCAAAAAGAACATCTGGGTTCGTCCTTTGCCATTTCAGATTTCAAAAATCCTGATAAAAAATTTCGCCGCGGGAACGCGGGCGCATCACGCCTTCGGCGCGATCACCCTGTCCACGATTCCGTAATCGAGCGCTTCCTGCGCCGTCATGTAGTGATCGCGGTCGGAATCCTTGGCGATCTGCTCGACGGATTTTCCCGTGTGCTTCGCGAGAACGCGGTTGAGCGTTTCGCGCCAGCGCAGAATTTCCTTCGCGGCGATGGAAATGTCCGCCGCCTGTCCGCCCGCGCCGCCGCTCGGCTGATGAATCATAACGCTGGAATTCGGGAGCGCGTAGCGTTTGCCTTTCGTGCCGCCGGCGAGCAACACCGTGCCCATCGACGCCGCCATGCCCACACAGTAAGTAACGACGTCGCATTTCAGGAACTGCATCGTGTCGTAAATCGCCATGCCCGCGGTAACGCTCCCGCCTGGAGAATTGATGTAAATATGAATGTCCTTTTTCGGATCCTCCATCTGCAGAAAAAGCATCTGCGCGATCACCGCGTTCGCGACTTCGTCGTAAATTGGCGAGCCGAGGAAAATGATCCGGTCCTTGAGCAGACGACTGTAAATGTCCCACGACCTTTCGCCGCGGGCGTCGCGCTCGACAACGCTGGGAATGATGTAGCTCATTTTTTTCTGAAAAACTTTTCGCGCCAGCATATCAGCAGAAACCGTGCCGCGACAAGCGCGTTCCCGCGCTTTTTTTTCACGGAGCGTTCCCGCGAAAAAAAACGCTTGCGTCGCGTTTTTTTTTGCAAAATGCCTTTTCGAAATCGGGATAAGTTGCGCGGGAACGGTCTTCGCGCGCCTCGCTTTTAAAACAATAAAAGTAAAAAAAATGAAAAAAAAACAAAGAAAATTCAAAGAAAAAAGCAAAAGCCGTAGCTGCGGGTATTGCTAGCGGGGCAGCCGCCGGAGCAGCGTGTGCTGCGGCTGCACCGGCTATCGTTGCCTCATGCGGAACCGGAGCCGGAATGATAGCGACCACAAGCGGACTTGCCGGTTTGGGTTCTCTTGGAGGAGCCATCACGGGAACAATGGCGACAGGACTCATCGCCACTGCCGCACTCCCGCTCGCAGCTGCCGCCGGAGTCGGAGCCGGAGTCGGATTTTTAGTGCATAAGCACCTTAAAAAAAATAAAAAATAAGTCTTAAAAAGAATAAGTTTTCGGGCTTGTTGAGACTTATTTGAAGTGGGCGTTCCTGCGATTCGCTGCGCGGGAACGTTTTTTTTCTTGCGGGAGCGAATCAGCCGCGAACTCTCGGCTTCAACCTTTTTTAAAAAGGACTTTGCCGGAGCGACCGCCTTCGAGGGCGCGCGCGATCGCAGATTTGTAATCCGAAAGCGGGAACACGGCGTCCACCGCCATTTTCAACGTTCCCGCGCGCATCATCGAAAAAATCTCTTCCGTCAATGCCGCTCTCGCCTCCGGCGCCGCCGCACGGTTCCAACGGTCCATCCAGAAGCCGCGCAGACGCAGGTCATAAAAAATAAATTCGCGCGTGGGGAAACGAATCAGGTCGCCGACCATGCCGCCAAACGTGACGATCGTTCCCGCGAAGCCGACCATGCGCGTCAGCCGCGACGCGCTCTCGCCGCCAATCGAATTGAGCGCAAGTCTGGGCAGATTGTCTTTTCCGCCGACGATTTCGACGATTTTTTTTATAGAATCTTTTTCCTCGGCGAGCACGGCGTCCGCGCCGAGATTTTTCAGAATCGGCTCCCACTTTTCGACGTTCCGCACGACGGAAACCGTTTTCAGACCGAGCGCGCGTGCGATCTGCACGAGACACTGCCCGAGCGCGGAGCTTCCCGCGTTCTGCAGCACCCAGTCGCCGGGCTTCAGCTCGACGAAATCATGCAGAATGCGCCAGACCGTCATCGGATTGATGAACGCCATCGCCGCCTGCTCCGCGGGAACGTCCGCGGGAACGCGTTCGGCTTCCGCCGCGGGAACGGTAATCGCCTCGCGCCAGACGCCGGCGTCCTCCGGCATGCGCACGCGGTCGCCGACGGAGAGATTTTTCACGCCTGCGCCGAGTGCGACGACGCGCCCGACGCCTTCGCGTCCGGCGACGGCGGGTAGCGCGCGTAGGCGTCCGTAAGTGCCGCCGATCATGCCCATGTCGGAGGGATGCACGACTGCCGCTTCGAGCGCGATCGAGACTTCGCCGGACTGCGGCGCGGGAACGTCGATTTCCTGCAGATTCAAAACTTCGAGCGGTTTTCCGGTCTCGCTGTAAACAAGGGCTTTGGCTTTCATGGCTGAAAATGAAACAGCGTTCCCGCCGAAAAGAGAAGAAGAAAAAGCGTTCCCGCGGGAAGCGCGTATCTCCGCCGGAAGCCGCCGCGCTGAGCGTTCCCGCTTGCCAAGCGGTGCGGGAACGCTATGATTTCTGCGGAATTTTTTTAAAATCATGAAACTGAAAAAAGTCGCAATTCTTACCGCAGGCGGGCTGGCGCCCTGCCTTTCCGCCGCCGTCGGCGGACTCATCATGCGCTACACGGAAATCGATCCGGAAATCGAAATCATCTGCTATCGCGGCGGCTACAAAGGGCTGCTTCTCGGCGACAGCATCAAGGTCACGCCGGAAATCCGCGAAAAAGCGTTCACGTTCCTTCTTTACGGCGGCAGCCCGATCGGCAATTCCCGCGTGAAGCTCACGAACGTGAAGGACTGCGTGAAGCGCGGGCTTGTCAAGGAAGGCGAAGACCCGCAGAAAGTCGCCGCCGACCAGCTCATCAAAGACGGCGTTCAGGTGCTTCACACGATCGGCGGGGACGACACGAACACGGCTGCCGCCGATCTCGCGGCGTTTCTTAAAAAGAACAATTACGACCTCACGGTCATCGGACTGCCGAAAACCATCGACAACGACGTCTATCCGATCCGCCAGTCGCTCGGTGCGTGGACGGCGGCGGAACAAGGCGCGATTTTCTTCAAAAATATCGTTTCGGAAAATTCCGCGAACCCGCGGATGCTCATCGTTCACGAAGTGATGGGGCGCAACTGCGGCTGGCTCACGGCGGCGACTGCACGGGAATACCGTCGGCGACTCTACGCGAACGAGTTCGTTCCCGAAGTCGGCATTCACCCGAAAAAATACGACGTCCACGGCATCTACATTCCCGAAATCGAAATCGACATCGCGCAGGAAGCCAAACGTCTGCACGCCGTGATGGATCTTTACGACTGCGTGAACATCTTCATTTCCGAAGGCGCGGGCGTGGACGCGATCGTGAGGGAAATGGAAGCCAAGGGCGAAGAAGTGCCGCGCGACGCATTCGGGCACGTCAAGCTCGACGCGATCAACCCGGGAAAATGGTTCGGCAAACAGTTCGCGGAAATGATCGGCGCGGAAAAAGTGCTCGTCCAGAAATCCGGCTATTTCGCGCGTTCCGCTCCCGCGAACGCGGAAGACCTCACGCTCATCAAAGGCTGCGTCGATCTCGCGGTCGATGCGGCGATGCGCGGCGAAAGCGGCGTCATCGGACACGACGAAGCGCACCAGGATCGTCTGCGTCCGATCGAATTCGAGCGCATCAAAGGCGGAAAGCCGTTCAACATCGCGCTCCCGTGGTTCCGCAATCTGCTCCGCGAAATCGGTCAGGCCGATCCGAAGCCGACGCACGTCTGCGGCTGCCACTGACGAGGCGCGTCCGATTTGAAAAAAAGCGTTCCCGCGGCGAAAGCCGTTTTCCGGCGGGAACGCTTTTTTTTGGGGAAAAATCGCCGCGCGGGAACGCCCGAACAGACGAAAAACGCTTGCAAGGCGCACGGTCTGTCGGCATCTTTTGTGATTTCATCAAAAAAATTCAAAACCGTGAGAGAAGATTACCTTAAACAAGCGAACAAAGTCATCAAGGATCCGAACATTCTCATCAATGTCGTCTCCCGCCGCGTCCACCAGCTTCAGCACGAGGGTATGCCGCCGCTGATCGAATCTCTTGAAAAACTGGAACCCGAAGACATCGCCCTGCGCGAAATCATCGAAGGACAGCTTTCCTACGAGCTGCCGGATTCGGCGGCGAACGCCTGAACGGCGAAAAAAAAAATCTGCGGGCGGGCGCGGCGTTCCAGGCACGGGAACGATTCGCCTGCCCTTTTCTTTTTCCGAAAAATTTCGTGAGTAAAAAAAAAGACAACTCGCAGCTCGCCGAAGTGCGGAACCCGAAAGCGGCGCGGGATTATTTTCTCGAAAACCGCTTCGAGGCGGGCGTTGCGCTCACGGGAACGGAGGTCAAAGCGATTCGCCTCGGACGCGCGAACATCGCGGACGCATTCGTCCGCATCGACGACGGCTCGATTCCGATTCTTTATCACGCGCACATTTCCGAATACGATTTCGGAAACACGAACAATCATCAGCCCTACCGCCCGCGAAAACTGCTTCTGCACGCGCGGGAAATCCGGAAGCTCGTCGCGGAAATCCGCTCCGGCGGAAAAACGATCGTGCCAACGAAACTCTACTTCCGCCACGGGCTAGTCAAAGTCGAAATCGCACTCGCGCGCGGCAAAAAACTTTACGACAAACGCAGCGACATCAAAAAGCGGGACGACGACCGCTACGTCCGCCGCGCAATGCGTTCCCGCATTTAAAAACGCGTTGCGAAGCGTTCCCGCGCAATTTTTAATTTTTCTCGAAAAAAAACGCATGCCCAAGCGCCGCACAGTCTATTTCGTCTGCACCGGAAACACCTGTCGCAGTCCGATGGCGGAAACGCTTTTTCGGGCGGAGCTGGCACGCGCGGACGCGGATTCCCGCTTCGACGCCGCGTCGTTCGGACTGGCGGCGGCGCGCGGCGTTCCCGCGTCGCCGTTCGCGCGGGAAGCGGCGGCGGAACTCGGCGGCGATTTGTCTGCGCATTGTTCTCGTGGCGCGGCGGACATTTCGCCGAACGCGGGAGACATTTTCATCGCCATGACGCCGCAGCACCTGCACGCGCTGAAAGCGGCACCCGTGAAAAGTTTTCTCATCGGCGATTTTTTCCCCGAAAACGCGTTCCCGCGGGAAGTTCCCGATCCGTTCGGCGGAACGCTCGACGATTATCGGCGCGCGCGCGACGCGATCGTTTCCGCGTTCCCGCGCCTCCTTCACTTTCTTCAAACGCTCGACTGAAAAAATGACGGACGACGAAGACGCAACACTCGGCGAGAGCGCCGAATCCTGCGGCAAAACGATGCTCGTTTCGCCGCAGGACTTCGTCTGCAAAAAACCGTTCGCGTTCGAGCTGGGCGGCGAGATTCCCGAATTCACGATACGCTACGAAACTTACGGCAAACTCAACGCGGACAAGTCGAACGCCGTGCTGATCTGCCACGCGCTCACAGGCGATCATCACGTCGCGGGAAAGCATCGCCCCGAAGACCGGCGCGCCGGCTGGTGGGATCATTTCATCGGCGAAGGCAAAGCCGTCGACACTCGCAGATATTTCGTCATCTGTTCGAACTGCCTCGGCGGGTGCAGCGGTTCGACGGGACCGAAATCCGTCAATCCCGCAACCGGCGATCCTTACGGGATCGACTTCCCCGTGTTGACGCTGCGCGACATGGTGCGCGCGCAGAAAGCGCTGATCGATTTTCTCGGCATCAAAAAACTCCACGCCGTCATCGGTGGCTCGATGGGTGGAATGCAGACGCTGCTTTGGGCGATCGAATATCCAGACGCAGTGGCGAACATCGTCGCGATGGCGTGCACGGCGCGGCAGAACACGCAGGCGATCGCGTTCAACGCCGTCGCGCGCACGGCGATCGTCCAGGACCCGAACTGGCTCGGCGGCTACTACGGCGAACTGGAAGGCACGGGACCGCGCACGGGGCTCGCCGTCGCGCGAATGATGGCGCACATCACGTATCTTTCCGATTTGAGTCTGACGATGAAAACGCGCCGCGATCCGCACATCGACTTGCCCGGCGGTCGCATCGCGACCAGCGAATTTCTGCGAAAAATCACGTTCCCGATCGAAAGTTATCTGCACCATCAGGGCGATAAATTTCTCGCCCGTTTCGACGCGAATTCCTACCTCTACATCACGCAGGCGACGGATCGCTTCAACCTTTCCGAACAACGCTCGCTCGATCAGGTTTTTTCGGGAATCAAAGCGCGCGCGCTCGTCATCGGATTTTCCACGGACTGGCTCTATCCGCCGTGGCAGAATAGGGAAATCGTTCTCGCGATGCAACGCGCGGGGAAAAACGCGCGTTACGCCGAAATCGAAGCCGTGAGCGGACACGATTCGTTCCTGCTCGATTCCCGTCGGCTCTACGATCTGACGGCGCAGTTCCTCGCGGGAACGGACTGAACGCGCCCCACCAGCCACGCGCCTTTTCCGTTTCAATGACGGCTTCCAGCTTCCCCGCATT
>CAZWIK010000032.1:0-2835 GCA_964633895.1 uncultured Enterobacteriaceae bacterium
GGGCGTTCCCGTGCGCGGTCTTTTCTCTTGCGCGCGGGCGGCGGGAACGCCATACTGCCGCTTCATGTTTTTTTGCGGGCGTTTAGCTCAGTCGGTTAGAGCATCTCGTTTACACCGAGAGGGTCGGGGGTTCGAATCCCTCAGCGCCTACCAGAGGAATCCAGCAGTATGAACAAGCACACACTTTCCGCCCTTGTCGAAAATAAGTTCGGCGTTCTCGCCCGCGTGTCCGGGTTGCTCAGCGGTCGCGGCTTCAACATCGAGACGCTCAACGTCGGACCGACCAACGACCCGCGGCTTTCCCGCATCACGGCGACTGTCATCGCCGACGATGCCGGCTTCGACCGTTGCGTCCGCCAGCTGGAAAAACTCGTCAACGTCATCACGGTTCAGAATTTCGACGGCGTGGATTTCGTTTCCCGCGAACTCGTGATGGTAAAAGTCAAAGCGAATCAGGAAACGCGTTCGCAGATTCTTGAAATCGCGGGCATTTTCCGCGCGCAGGTGATCGACGTTTCGCTCGAAAGCCTGATTCTCGAATTCACGGGCAACGCGAACAAGATCAAGGCGCTGATGAAGCTGCTCGAAAACTACGAAATCATCGAAATGGGGCGCACGGGAACGTTGTCGCTCGAACGCGGGCTGAATGCCGTTCGCGGCTGAACGTTCCCGCCGCGCGCGTTTTTTTTCAAACAAAAACTTTCCAAAAAAAAATCCAAAATTATGGCTACGAAAAAAGCTACAGCAAAAAAAGCTCCGGCGGTCGCGAAGAAGGCCGCTCCCGCGAAAAAGGCTTGCGGAAAAAAAGCCTGCGCCGCGAAAACCGTTCCCGCGAAGAAAAAAGCGGTGAAGCCGGTGCCCGTCGGCAGCGTGAAAGTTTACCACGAGAAAGACGCGGATCTCGGCGCGCTCAAAGGCAAGACCGTCGCGGTGCTCGGCTACGGCGCGCAGGGGCGCGCTCAGGCGCTCTGCATGCGCGACTCCGGCGTGAACGTCATCATCGGCGTGCGCGCGGGAAAATCCTTCAAGGCGGCGAAAGCGGACGGCTTTGAAGTGATGCCCGTGGACAAGGCGGCGAAAAAGGCGGACATCATCCACCTGCTGCTGCCAGACGAAAAGCACAACGAAGTTTACGAAAAACAGATCAAAAAATACGTGACGCCGGGCAAGACGCTCTGTTGCTCGCACGGGTTCGCTTACGTGTTCAAGACGATCGTTCCGCCCGCGGGCGTCGACGTGATCATGGTCGCGCCGAAAGGTCCGGGAACGGAAGTGCGCCGCGTGTTCGAGGAGGGCTTCGGTTGCCCCGGTCTCGTCGCCGTGTTCCAAGACGCGTCGGGAACGGCGTTGCAGACTGCGCTCGCCATCGCGAAAGCGGAAGGGCTGACGCGCGGCGGCGTGCTCGAATGCACGATGGAGCAGGAAACCTACGAAGATCTCTTCGGCGAACAAAACGTGCTTTGCGGCGGTCTCGTCGATCTGATGAAATACGGTTTCGAAGTGCTCACGGAAGCGGGCTATCCGCCGGAAATGGCGTATTTCGAATGCGTTCACGAAGCGAAGCTCATCGTCGACATCATCTACAACAAGGGCATCGCCGCGATGAATGCCGTCATTTCCAACACGGCGGAATTCGGCGAATACTACAACGGACCGAAAATCATCACGCCGGACGTGAAAAAGCGCATGAAAGAAGCACTGGAACGCATCCAGAGCGGCAAATTCGCCAAGGATTGGCTGAAAGAAGCCGCGAAAGGTGCTCCGACGCTCGCGAAAAAGCGCGAACAGCTCAGCAAGCACACCGTCGAAATCGTCGGTGCCGAAATCCGCAAGATGTTCGAACGCAAATAATCCGCGTTCCCGCATTTTTTCGGCAAAAAGAACGTTCCCGCAGGGCGACCTGCGGGAACGCTTTTTTTTCGCGCGAACCGCGCGTGCCGCATGAAAGCATCGTTTCCGCGGCTTTTTTTTAGTGAAATTAAGAATTATTCTCAAATAATGGTTGACAAATGCGAGTGAGTCTTGTTTCCTGCTTCGCATTCAAATTTTTATTACTAAATTCTATGAACATGAATAAAATATCAAAGCTGGGTCTTATCCTGGCAGCGGGTGCAATTCCCGCAGTTAACGCGCTCGCCGGTGTCTTCGTGATTACCGATGACGCCTGTCCCGCAGCGAAGGGCGATCTCGAAGCCCACCTGAACTGGGAATCCGACATCGCGACGAGCCACAGCCGGAACATCGGCACGGACGTCGGGCTTGAATTCGCCTATGGCGCGACGGAAACGCTCGAAGTCGCGGCGTCTCTCGATTTCGGTTGGGCTTATTCCAGCAGCCATTTCGAGCGCAAGACCGGAGAATTCCGCGTGAACGATTTCAATCTTACGGGCATTTCCCTCGGTCTGAAAAATCAGATTCTCGATCCCGAAAAAGAAGGAAACGCTTTTGGGCTCGCGATGGTCGGCGGTTTCTCCTGGGGCTGGGCGGACGAAAGCCAGAACAGCGCGCGCGACATCGCGTTCTCGCTCGGTCTGAACTTCCAGAAAAGCCTCGCGAACGGCGATCTCATTCTCGCGTTCACGCCGAGCGTCGAATTCGCAACGGCGAAAGGTGAAGACGGTTCGACTGACTCCACCGTCGATTCCATTGCCTACTCTCTGGCGGGCGGTTTCTCCTACCAGGTCGCGGAAGGTCTCCGCTTCGGCGTCGAAGCCGAATGGGCGATTGAATACAGCGACGGTTATGACGACGACGCGTTTTACGCCGGTCCGAACGTCTGCTACGAAGCGGAATCCTGGTGGATTACGGCGTGCGTCGCTCCGCGCTGGTTCGGCA
>CAZWIK010000032.1:2935-20311 GCA_964633895.1 uncultured Enterobacteriaceae bacterium
CTCGGACACGACGTCCGCGTCGTCATTCAGCTCGGCTACGCGTTCTGATTGATTTGCTGAAAATCCAAAAATCGCGGGAACACTGTTTGCCATATCTTTCGTTCCCGTTCCCGCGGTTTTTGGATTTCGGCGTTTTTTCTTCGGGAATGCCCGATAACGAAAAATTTCTCAACCGAACATTTTCAAAATGATTCCGCTATCAAAAATCAAAGTCGGTCAACGCGCTCACGTGCAGAGCATGAACGTGGACGACACCGTGAACCAACGTCTGCTGGCGTTCGGACTGACGCCGGGCGCGGATGTCAGCGTCGTGCATATCGCGCCGTTGGGCGATCCGATCGCCATTTCCTTCTGCTCTCAAAAAATAATGATCCGCCGCGCCGACGCCTGCCGCGTCATGGTCGAGCCGATCGCGCAATAACAACAATTTCTTTCGGTTAAAAAAAATCGGGAACGCACGCGGGGCTGGCATTTTCGGCAATTGGGCTTGCCGGATTTTCCGTTTCCCCGCGGCGTTCCCGAACATTACCGACTTTTTTAATTTATGGAAAACTCCTCAAAAGAATCTTCCTGCGGTTGCGGATGCGGAAAGCACGGGAACGACAGCGTTCCCGAGGTTGCGACGCACCGCGCGAGCGGTCTGCCGAACGTCGCTCTCGTCGGCAACGCGAACACGGGAAAAACCACGCTGTTTAACTCGCTCACGGGTCTGCGTCAGCACGTCGGGAATTATCCCGGCGTCACGGTTTCCAAATTTTCGGGACCGCTCAAGCTCTTCCACGGCGAAAAAATCGAACTCACCGACTTGCCGGGCATCTACTCGCTCGCGGCGACTTCGCTCGACGAACGCGTCGTCATCGACGTGCTTTCCGGTCGCATGGCGGACACGGGAACGCCGAAGCCGGACGCGATCGTCTGCGTTATCGACGTGAACAACTTGCAACGCAATCTTTTCCTCGCGTCTCAGGTCGCGGAACTCGGCATTCCGATGGTGCTCGCGCTGAACCAGATCGACGTCGCCCGCCGCGACGGTCTTTCCGTCAACACGGATCTCCTGCGGGAACGCTTCGGCGTGCCCGTGATCACGGTTTCCGCGCGCAAAGGCGAAGGCATCGACGCTTTGAAACAGGCGATCGCCGACGTTCTCAAAAACGGAAACAAGATGAAGACCGTCAAATGGAACGCGGGAACGCACAAGGCGATCGAAACGCTCCGCAACGGTCTTTCCGAAGAAAACAAAAAGAAGATTTCCGACGCGGAATTGCAGCGCGTCATTTTCGACGTGGCGTCTCCGATTGCGGATCGCTTCGTCGGCGAAGACATCGAAACCATCGGCGAAACGCTGAAAAAAGCCCGCGAGTGTATTCGCGCCGTCGGCGAAAATCCGCATTCGACGGAGGCGCTCCAGCGCTACGAATTCATCCGCAAGGCGCTCGACGGCGCGCTGAAATGCGGCAAGGAGCGCACGACGTTCACGTCTGTCGTGGACAAACTTTTGCTGAACCGCATCGCGGGACCGGTGATTTTCATCGCGATCATGTATGCGGTGTTCTACTGCCTTTACACGCTGTCGGGCATTCCGATGGACTGGATTGAAGAGCAGTTCGGCGCGCTCGGCGAATTCGTCGGCGAAAAAATGGAAGCGTGGCCGGTCGCCAAATCGCTCGTCGTGGACGGCGCGATCGCGGGCGTCGGTTCCGTGCTCGTTTTCTTGCCGCAGATTCTGATTCTGTTCTTCTTCCTCGGTTTGCTCGAATCGACGGGCTACATGGCGCGCGCGGCGTTCTTGATGGATCGCTTGCTCGGCTGGTGCGGCTTGAACGGAAAGAGCTTCGTGCCGATGCTCTCCGGCTTCGCGTGCGGCATTCCCGGCATCATGGGTGCGCGCACGATCGAAGATCCGAAAGCGCGTCTGGCGACGATTCTCGCCGTGCCGTTCATGAGTTGCGGCGCGCGTATGCCGGTTTACGTGCTGATGTGCGCGCTTCTCGGCAACCTGACGGATCCGAACACCGCCGCGACGGTCTTCGTGCTGATGTATCTCATCGGCATCATCGTCGCCGTTCCCGTGTCTTTGGTTTACACGCGTTTCATTCTGAAATCGAAAGCGGCGCCGTTCGTTCTCGAAATGCCGCGTTATCAGCTTCCGCGCGTGCGCGACGTCGCGCTCCGCGTCTGGCAGAGCGGCGTGGCTTACACGAAGCGCGCGGGAACGATCATCTTCGCCGTCAACGTTATCGTCTGGGCGTTGCTTTTCTTCCCTTACAGCGAAGACGACGAGTTTAAGGACGGCGTGAAAGGAACCGCGATCGCCGCTCGGGCGGAGGAACTGAAAGTTTCTCCGGAAGTGCTCACGGCGATTGTCGATGAAAAGGAAATCGCGTCCGCTCCGAACGTGAAGGTCGGCGAACTGAACGAAAAGTTCGGCGAAATCGTTTCCGCCGACAGAGAAAAGTTCATTGAAGCCAAGGTCGCGGAACTCGCCGTTCCCGCGGAAGTCGTCGGTGCCGTTCTCGCGTCCGATGACGAAGTCGAAATCGCGCTCGACGACGAAGCCGCCGCCGCGCTCGCCGCCGCGTGGGAAGAACGCGCGGACGCGCTCCGCGAGGCGTTCGTCGCGGAAACCGCGCAGACGCTTGCCGTTCCCGCGGAACTGATTTCCGCCGTTCTTTCGAAAGAAGACGTCGAGGGCGCAATCGGCAACGAAATCGACGAAGCCTGCCTGACGAATTCCTACCTCGGGCGCTTCGGGAAATTCTGCCAGCCGGTTTTTGATCCGTGCGGATTCGACTGGCGCATCACCATCGGCGTTCTCGCGTCGTTCCCGGCGCGCGAAGGCATCGTCGCCACGCTCGGCACGATCTTCTCGCTCGGCGGCGAAGAAGACGAGGAGAGCGACGACTTGAAAACCGCGATGATGAACACGAAGTGGGAAGAAGGCACGTCGCGCGCCGGACAGCCGGTGTTTACGATTCCGGTCATCCTCGGCGTCATGGTGTTCTTCGCCCTGTGCGCGCAATGCATGGCGGAAATCGTCGTCATTGCCCGCGAATCCACGTGGAAATGGGCGATCATCGCGTGGGTGCAGATGACCGTTCTCGCGTGGCTCGGCGCGATGCTCTGCTACCAGATCGGAAGTCTCTTTATGTGATAAAAGCCGGAATCTCCGGCGGGCGGGCGTTCCCGCGGGAACGCGGAAAAATGCCTGGTCGCCGGAGAGATCCGAATCGGAAGAAAAGAATTTGCAATGGGACATTCAACGATGGACATTTTGTTTGCGGCGCTCTTCGTGGCGGCGGCTTTGGCTTACCTCGGCTTCCGCTTGCGCAAGAAAATCCGCGAGCTCCGCGACCCGCACGCTTCGTCGGGCTGCGGCTGCGGATGCGGGTGTTCCCGCAAGCGCGAGCTGCCGCCCCAGCTCCGAAGAAAATAATTTTTTTCCCGAATAAAAACAAAAAAGCGTTCCCGCGCGACGAAAGGTGGGAACGCTTTTTTTTTCGCGGGGACGCGCGGAATTTACGCCGCGGCGCAGGATTCGAAAATCGCTTCGTAGGTCGAAACGCCTTTTTCGAGCATAGAAATGTCCGCGCTTTCGTTCGGCGCATGGATTTTGGAATCCGCCGTGAAAAATCCGATCATGAGCGAATCCATGCCCGTGAGGCGGCGGAAATCCTCGATGATGCCGATCGAGCCGCCTTCTCGCGTGTAAATCGGCGGATTGCCGAATTTTTCCAAAATGATTTTCTCCGCCGCGTCGAAGGCGCGGGCGAGGGCGGGATTCATGTTTTCCGGCGTGTTCGGGCGATGCGGCGGGCAGACGAAATACGCGGGATTGCCCTGCATCGGCTTCAGCTCCGCGCGGACGCCCGCGGGAACGCGCGACAGAATTGCCGCGGAAACTTTCCTGCGGATGTCGTCGGGATCTTGCCCGGGAACGAGCCGGCAGGTGATTTTCGCGAACGCTTTCGCGGGAACGATCGTTTTTGAACCCGCGCCCTGATAGCCGCCGCCGATTCCGTTGAGCTCCAGCGTCGGCGCGAAGCGCGCGCATTCGAGCGGTGTGTATCCGGGTTGTCGATACAGCGCGTCCACGCCGAGAAATTTCTTGTATTCTTCCTCGCTCTGCGGAAACCGCGCGAATTCTTCGCGCTCCCAGTTTTCGGGCTTTTTCACGCCGTCGTAGAATCCGGGAACGTTGATGCTGCCGTCCGCATTGTGTAGCGACGCGCAGATTGCCGTCAGCGCATGGAGCGGATTGACGACCGCGCCGCCGTGCAGACCGCTGTGCAGATCGCTGTTCGGACCGGAGACGGTCAGTTCAAGACCGACCATGCCGCGGAGTCCGATCGTGATCGCGACTTCGTCCGCGCTCGGGCTTGACGTGTCGGAAAGCAGGACAAAATCGCCCTCGGAAAGCTCGTCTTTGTTCGCGTCGAGAAATTCGCGGAAGTGCGTGCTTCCGATTTCTTCCTCGCCTTCGAAAACGAAAGTTACGCGCAGCGGCAGATCCGGACGCCGCGCCAGCAGATTCGCGAGCGCGACGACGGAAATCGCGTGCGGTCCCTTGTTGTCCGCCGTGCCGCGCCCGTAGATTCTTCCGTCGCGCACGACAGGCTCGAACGGCGGCGTTTCCCAAAGTTCGATCGGATCGACGGGCTGCACGTCGTAGTGTCCGTAAACGACGATGTGCGGGAACGCTTTCTTGTCCGCGTTGAAGCGTCCGACGACGACGGGATTTCCGCTTGTCGGAAAAATTTCCGGTTGCGCGCCCGCCCGCTTCAGGAGCTCGGCGAGAAATTCGTAAGTGCCTTTCACGCCGTCCGCGAACGCGGGATCGGCGGATACGCTGGGAAAGCGCACGTATTCTTTGACGACGTCGACGATGTTCATGACGGCGGAAAATTTACGCTCTGTTCCCGCGCTTTGCAACTGCGGGTCTTGCGTTGCGGCGGGAACGGGAATAGATTTTCCGGAGCGTTATGGAAATCACACTTTTAGGCACGGGAACGTCCCAAGGCGTTCCGCTTCTCGGGCATCCGAACGAGGGGCTGGATTTGTCCGAGCCGAAAAATTGGCGGAACCGCTCGTGCGCGCATGTCGTCAGCGACGGCATGCACATTCAGATCGACGCGGGGCCGGAATTTCGCATCGCCTGCCTCAAATACGGCGTTCCCGCCGTCGATTGTTTTTTCCTGACGCACGGGCATTCCGACCACATTCTGGGAATGGACGACCTGCGCCGCTTCTGCGATCTGCGCGGCGGCGAAGCGATTCCCGTGTGGACGACGCCCGAAGGCAAGCGGCGGATCGAGGAAATTTTTTCTTACGGAATTCAGCCGCGTTCGACGAAAGGCTACATTGCGATCGCGCCGCGGCTCGCTCCCGCGGAAATGACGTTGGCGCGCGGCACGAATGTGCGGACGACGATTCTGCCGCACGGTCCGAATTTCGTTTCGCTCGGTCTCGTCTTCACGGAAAAATCCACGGGAAAGCGGCTGGCGTATTACACGGACTGCAGTAGCGTTCCCGCCGAGGCGATCGAGTTCGCCCGCGACGCCGACGTGCTCGTCATCGACGCGCTGCATCATCATCCGCATCCGACACATCTCTGCATTCCGCAGGCGATCGCCGTCGCGGAAGCAACGCGTGCGAAGCGGACGTTTTTCACGCACATGACTTTCCGCGTCGATTACGCGCGCGATTCCGCCGCGCTCCCGCCAAACGTTTTTCTGGGCTACGACGGGCTGAAGCTCACGCTTTGACCCGCCGCCGCGCGTTCCCGCTTGCGTTCGACGCGGGAACGCGTTTGCATTTTACGCGATGCGAGCAAAAACGCCGACAGCCGAACAGCCGAACCTGATTCTAACGGGATTTATGGGAACGGGAAAATCCTCCGTCGGACGGCTCATCGCGCATTTGTGGCGGCGTCCGTTTTTGGACACGGACAAGGAAATCGAACGCCGGACGCGGCGCAAAATCAAAGACATTTTCGCCGAGGACGGAGAAGCCGCGTTCCGCGAGCTGGAACGCCGTTGCGTGGACGAATGGTTGCCCGCTTCCGGTGCCGTGATCGCCACGGGCGGCGGAATTCTGACGTCGCCCGGAATGCGCGAAAAACTGCGTTCCCGCGGCGTCGTCGTAACGCTTTTCGCTTCTCCGGAAACAATCTGCGCCCGCACGCGCAACAGCACTCGCCCGTTGCTGAAAGGTGAAAATCCCGCCGCGCGCGTCCGCGAACTGCTCGCCGCGCGGGAACGCGATTACATGCACGCCGGCGTTGGCGTTTTCACGGACGGACGCACGATGCTCGACGTCGCGGACGGAATCCTGCGCATTTATCGTCGCGAACTCAGAACGCGCTGAACGCCGTTTTTTCATGTATCCGCAGGATAAATACGAGAATTGGGCGCACGGGCAAGGACGTTGGACGAACGTTCCCGCGGCGGATTGGAACGACTGGCGCTGGCAGATGCGAAACCGCATCGTCTCCGCCGCGCAGCTCGAGACGCTGATGCCCCTGACGGCGCGGGAACGCGACGGTTTCGCGGCGGCGAAGGGACGCCTTGCGTTCGCGATAACGCCGCATTTCTTCAATCTGATCGACGAAAAAAATCCCGAATGCCCGATCCGCATTCAGGTCGTGCCGCGGGCGGAGGAACGCGAAATTTCCGCGGGCGAGACGAGCGATCCCGTCGGCGAGGAAAAAATGTCTCCCGTGCCGGGAATCGTGCATCGTTATCCGGATCGCGTTCTGCTTTTGTCCACGGATCGCTGTGCCTGCTATTGCCGGTTCTGCACGCGTTCCCGCCTCGTCTCAAACGCGCGCGGCTACGGTTTTCATCCGCAGCTTGAAGCGGGATTCCGCTACATTGCCGCGCACGAAGAAGTGCGCGACGTGCTCGTGAGCGGCGGCGATTTTTTTCTTCTGAGCGACGACAAAATCGATTACGTGCTTTCGCGTCTCCGCGCGATCCCGCACGTGGAATTCGTCCGCGTCGGCTCGCGCGTTCCTGTGTTTCTTCCGCAGCGCGTGACGCCGGAATTGTGCGCCGTGCTGAAACGGCACGGACCGGTTTGGCTGAGCGTTCACGTCAATCACCCCGCGGAATGCTCGCAGGAAACGGCGGCGGCGCTGGAACGCCTCGCGTTCGCCGGCGTCGTTCTCGGTAGCCAGTCCGTGCTGCTGCGCGGCGTGAACGACGATCCCGCCGTGATGCGCTCCCTCGTGCATCGTCTGCTGATGATGCGCGTGCGTCCGTATTATCTTTACGCCTGCGATCTGATCGGCGGGAGCGCGCATTTTCGCGTTCCCGTGCGGCGCGGAATCGAGATCATCCGCTCGCTTCGCGGCTGGACGACGGGCTACGCCGTGCCGCAGTTCGTGATCGACGCTCCCGGCGGCGGCGGGAAAGTGCCCGTCAATCCCGATTACGTCGAGGAAATTTCTCCGTCCGGAGCCGTCCGCATGAAAAATTTTCGCGGCGAAGATTATTTTTACGCGTGAGGCGACGCGTTCCCGTGTGGCTTTCGAGCCTTTTGTTCAAGCGGTTTCCCCGCCGTTCCCGCGCGCTTTGAGCTTTCGCGAAACTGGCGCTCCCGCCGAGATTCGAACTCGGATCGCCGGCTTCGGAGGCCAGAATTCTATCCATTGAAATACGGGAGCTGAATTAGCGCACAATCAAACGCGTTCCCACCGCCGCCGTCAAACTTCTTTTAATTCCCGTTCGCCTTGACAGGAGCGTTCATCGGGAGTAATGCAGTTCAATGCAAACGGAAAAATCGGAAACCGCGCGTTCCCGCAGGTCGGCGGGAGAGCTTTTCGCGCGCTATGTTCTGTTCTTCGTTGGTCTGTTCGTCATGGCGTTGGGCGTGGCGTTTTCGGCGAAGGCGAATCTGGGGATTTCGCCGATTTCGTGCGTGCCGTATATCGTCAGCATTTGCCCGGGCGTTACGTGGACGATGGGCACGATCACGATCGCGATGCATCTCGTTTTCATTCTCGCGCAGATCGCGCTTTTGAGAAAAAACTTTCAGCTCGTACAACTCGCGCAGATCGGCGTTGCGCTGGTTTTTGGCTTTTTCACGGATCTGACTCTGTGGCTCGTGCGCTCCATCGAAGTCGAAACGTATTTGTCATCATGGATTCTCTGTCTGTGCAGCTTTGTCGTCCTCGCGCTCGGCGTTTTCCTTCAAGTGAAAGCGGGCGTCGTTACGCTCGCGGGAGAGGGAACCATGCTGGCGATTTCCCGCGTCTTCAAAATCGAATTCGGCAAGGTGAAAATCGCGTTCGACAGCGCGCTTGTGCTCAGCGGCGCGATGATTTCGTTCGCGTTCATGCACGGACTTTACGGAATCCGCGAGGGCACGATCGCGGCGGCGGTGGTTATCGGACTGATCGTGCAGCGTTTTTCGCGGCTACTGTCTCGGCGGATCGACGAATTGTTCCCGTCGTCGCGTTCCCGCGCGGGAACGCCGTCGCTTCCGCAGACGGAAAATCCGCTGGTCATCACGATCGCGCGCGAATACGGTAGCGGCGGACACGCCGTCGGCGAGCTGATCGCGAAGCGGCTCGGCATTTCGTTTCTCGACGGTGCGCTGATTCGGCTCACGGCGGCGCGGAGCGGATTCACGCGGGAGTACATCCGCAAAAACGAGCAGGAAATCGGCAACCGTTTTCTTTACGAACTGTATGCGCAAAACTACGCGTATGACGCGAAGTTGCTCCCGCCGCGCGACGCGATTTTTCTCGTGCAGACGAAAATCATTCGCGACATTGCGGCGAAAAAATCCTGCGTCATCGCCGGGCGTTGTTCCAATTTCATTCTGAAAGGGCGCCCGAACACGTTCAACGTGTTTCTCCACGCGGCGCGGGAAGATCGGCGGGAGCGCGTTATCCGGAATTACGGCGTTGCGCCGGAAAACGCGGAAGCCGAGCTCGACCGCATGGATTCGGAGCGGCGCAATCACTGCCGATATTACACCGGCGAAGATTGGGGGCTCGCGAAAAATTACGATCTGACGTTGGATTCGTCACGCCTCGGCATCGAAGGAACGGCGGAGGCGATCATCGCGGTACTTCCGCGTTCCCGCGCGGGAACGGCCGCGGCGCGTTCCTCCGTTTAACCGCTTGCATTCGCGCGAGCATTGGCGTTTAATCCTGCGTTCCCGCGCCTTTCCGCACGGTTCTGTTTTCCCTTTTTTTCAAAAAAAATCAGTTTATCGAAAAATGCTTCAGGCTGGTATTGTCGGTTTGCCGAACGTCGGCAAAAGCACGCTTTTCAACGCGCTGACGCGTTCCCGCAACGCGGAGGCGGCGAATTATCCGTTCTGCACAATCGAGCCGAACGTCGGCATCGTCGAAGTGCCGGACGAACGTCTCGCTCCGCTCGCGAAAATCGCGAAGACGAACGTGATCGTTCCCGCCGTGATCGAGTTCGTGGACATCGCGGGACTGGTCGCGGGAGCGTCCAAGGGCGAAGGGCTCGGGAACAAGTTTCTGTCGAACATCCGCGAAGTCGACGCGATCGTGCAGGTCGTGCGCTGTTTCGACAACGACGACATCATTCACAACATGGGTAGCGTCGATCCCGTGCGCGACATCGAAGTCATCACGACGGAACTCGTACTTGCGGATCTGCAGTCGTGCGAGGCTCAGCTCGACCGCAATCTGAAAAAACTGAAAGGGCAGGACAAGGAAGCGGCGGCGAACGTCGAACTACTGAATCGCCTTATTCCGCATCTGAACGAAGGCAAGCCCGCCGCGACGCTCCCGTCGGCGAACGACGAAGACCGCGCGCGCATGAAGGGATTTTTCCTGCTGACGACGAAGCCCGTGCTTTACGCGTGCAACGTGGACGAAAGCCATCTCGCCGATCCCGCGAAAAATCCCTACGTCGCGAAAGTGCGCGACTACGTGGCGAAAAATCACGACGCGCGCGTGTGCGTCATCTGCGCGCAGGTTGAAGCGGAGCTCTGCGATCTTTCGCCCGAAGAGGGCAAGGAATTTCTGGAAAGCCTCGGCGTCGCCGACAGCGGCGTTTCCCAGCTCATTCGCCAGAGCTACGATTTGCTCGGTCTCGCATCGTATTTCACGGCGGGAGAAAAGGAAGCCAAGGCGTGGACGTTCAAAAAAGGCATGACGGCGCCGCAGTGCGCAGGCGTGATTCACACGGATTTTGAAAAAGGCTTCATCAAGGCGGAAGTCGTTTCTTACGACGACCTCGTCGCCGCAGGATCGGTCGCCGCCGCGCGCGACGCGGGAAAATATCGCCTCGAGGGCAAAGATTATTTGTTCAGGGACGGGGATGTCGCGCTCTTCCGTTTCAACAATTGAAAATGCCGGGAAGTCGGACGCCGAAGCGTCGGTTCGCTTCGCGCGGGACGATGTGCCGAAAACCGCGGGAACGTTCCCGCGAATCTTTTACACCGCAAAAAAACGTTCCTGCGGGAACGCGAAATCCGCGCCGCGGGAACGTTTTTATGACGAAGAGAAACTTGCTCAGGCGATCATCGTGCCGTCGGCGCGGACTTTTTTGCGGAAAAGCTCGAGAAGTTTCGCCGTGATCGGTCCGCATTTTCCGGAGCCGATTTTCCGTCCGTCGAGTTCGACGATGGGAATGACTTCCGCCGCAGAGCCGGTGAGAAACGCCTCGTCCGCGTTCCAGACGTCGTAGCGCGTCACGTCCGTTTCGACCACGGGAATGCCGAGTTCATGCGCGCATTCGATCGTCGCGGAGCGCGTGATTCCGATGAGCAGACCAGACGCGGGAGCGGGCGTGATGAGCTTACCTTTGTGAATGATGAAAATGTTGTCGCCGGAGCATTCCGCGACGTTGCCCTGATCGTTGAGCAGCAGGCATTCGTCGAAACCACAGTTGAGCGCCTCGATTTTCGCGAGAATGTTGTTCATATAATTCAGCGATTTCACCATCGGCGGGAGTGCAGCGACGCTCATGCGGCGCGTCGGCACAGTGATGAGGCGGATTCCGTTTTCGTATACGGACGGCGGATACAGCTTGATTTTGTCCGCGATGACGATGAGGGACGGACACGAGCAGTTGCGCGGGCTTAGACCGAGGTCGCCGACGCCGCGCGTGATGACGGTGCGGATGTAGCCGTTGGCGATGCTGTTTCGCCGGCAGGCTTCGACATGCACCCGCGTGAGTTCCTCGCGCGTCCACGGCAGGTCGAGCGCGATCGTTTTCGCGGAATATTCGATGCGTTCGAGGTGCGCGTCGAGCTTGAAGATGCAGTTGTCATAGACGCGAATGCCTTCAAAGAGACCGTCCCCGTAGAGCAAGCCGTGATCGAAGACGGAAATTTTTGCGTCCTCTTTTTGGAAAAATTTTCCGTTGATGTAAACTTCCATAAACGCGGTGAATGAAACACTCGCACGGCGGAAACGCAAGCGAAATGTTCCCGCGGGACGCGCAAGTTTCTTCTGTTCCCGCCGCGGGAAAAACTGTAAACTCGACAAAATTTTTTCACTGTAAAAAAGTTATGAGCGAAAAATTCGACGCAACTGATGAAAACAATCCCGAGGCGGTCGCGCTGTTCGACGCGATCTGGTGCGGACTGGAAAAAGAGCTGGGGCGCGACGCACTGACGTTCCCGCGCGAGATTTTCTGGCTCAACGGTGCTCCCGGCGCGGGTAAAGGCACGCAGACGGACGCGATTCTCGGCGCGCTCGGCTACGCGTCCGCTCCCGTCGTGATGAGCGATCTGTTGCAGACGCCGGAAATGCAGGCGATCAAGGCGTCGGGCGGGCTCGTCGGCGACAAGGACGTCATCGCGCTGCTGTTCCGCAAGCTCGTTCGGTCGGAGTTCCGCGCGGGCGTTCTCGTGGACGGATTTCCGCGCACGGCGGGGCAGGTCGCCTGTCTGAAACTTCTGAAGAAAAAACTGGACGCGCTGCACGCGGAAAATCCGGAAAAGTTCGCGAAGCCGTCATTCAACATTCTGATGCTTTTCGTGACAGAGCAGGAGAGCGTCGAGCGTCAGCTCAAACGCGGGCGCGAAATGAAGGCGAAAGGGCTTCCCGTGCGCGAGACGGATCTCGATCCCGAAAAAACGCGCACGCGCTATCGCGTTTTCGCGGAAATGACGCTGCAACCGCTGGAATCGCTGAAAGGCGTTCTGCCGTATTTCCACATCGACAGCCTCGGCACGATCGAGGAAACTTCGGAAAATATCCGGAAAACTCTGTCCGCGCGCTGATTTTTTTTTCGGCGAAAAAAAATGCGTTCCCGCAAGGCGGTTTTTCCGCGCGGGGACGCGTTTTTCATTTCGCGGCGCGTTCCCGCAGGAACGCTTCTTCCAAGCCCTGAACGGTGATGAACGGCGCGCGTCGGATTCGGTTTTTCCATTTCCGCGGAAGGATTCCGGCGCACCCGCCCGTCGCGATGATTTTCGGTTCGCGGATTTCCCAGCGTTCGAGCTGCGTCAGCACGGTTTCCAGAAGTTTTTCGATCATTCCCGCGAAGCCGACGGCGCAGCCGAGACGCATCGCGCTCAGCGTGGATTTCCCGATGCCGTCTTCGTTTTCGGCGAGCAGGAGTTCTTCGGGATTCAGCGACGGGAGCAGCGCGGTCTGCTCGTGCAGATAACGCGTCATGATTTCAAGTCCAGGCGCGATGATTCCGCCCTCATAGCCCTTTTCGGAAAGAATGTCGAACGTGACGGCGGTTCCCATGTCGATGATGACGGCGGGAGCGCCGAAACGCGCCTGCGCGCCGATGCAATTCGCGAGGCGGTCGGGCCCGATTTCGCGCGGCGTCGGATAATTGATGCCCAAGCCCGGACAATTTTCGTGAAAAACGCGGCACACGGGAAGTGCGGGAACGCATTCCGCGAAAATCGCCGCCGCCGTTTCCGTCGCCGCGGGAACGACGGAGCAGAACGAAATTCCGGCGACGCCGAGCCGCGCGATTTCCTCTGGGCGGAGCAGCGCGGGAAGCCCTTGCCCGTCGTCTCCGAGCCGCGCGGTTTTCAGCGTTCCCGCGAAAAGGGAACGGCGGTTTTCAAGCACGGAAAAGTGCGTGTGCGTGTTGCCGATGTCGAAGCAAAGGATTTTCATTGCCTGCGGAAAAACGGATTTCCGTCGCGGACGAGAACGGGAAAATCATTCGTGCGGCGGGCGCGGAAGCCAGAGCGCTTTCTGTTTCAGAAAAATCGGAAAAGTTTCGGACGGGCAGCGCATTTCGACCCGTAGGACGTTCCCGTCTTCGGAAACGGAAATCGTGTCCGCGACGGAACGCATCGTCGCCTGTTCCTTGTCGCCGAAAAGTTTCGCGGCGTCGCCCAGACTTGTCTTGAAACGGAAAAAGAAATGGCGGACGCGCGCGGCTTCTTCGCCGTCGGCGCAATGGAACGCGAGCGAAATCCTCACCTGCGCGTTTTCTTCGGAGATCATGAATTCTCCCGCAGGCGTGGCGCGGCTGAAATTCCCTTCGCCAGAATCGCCTGCTGGAACGCGCCGCGGGAACGCACGGCGAACGAAGAGGTTGCCGCGGCTCGCGGCGTCGCCGCGCGGGGCGTCGAGGCGGACGCCGGCGATTTCCGCGTTTTCGCGTGCGCTTGCGACGATGGTGATTTCGTTGTTTTGCGGATTCTGCGAAACGAGAATCCGCTCGGCGTTTTCCCGGAAACCGGCGGGAATGAGCGCGGTCAGCTCGGCGGGCAGTTCCCGCAGACCGGCGATCGGTTCGGGGCTGTTTTCCAGTTTTTCCCAAAAAACGGCGGCGTCGCTCCGCGGGGACGCGTCTTCAAATTCAAAAATGGCGATGTTCGCGACGGGAACGTCCTCCATCGTGCATTTCGCGACGGTCATCGTTTTCAGGGAATCTGGCAGATTCATGCCGTAATCGGCGTTCAGCTTCGCGATGAGCGCGGATGCGGAATGCGATGAATTTTCCGGCGCGCTGAAAATGAATTCGCGCAAGGCTTCTCCCACGGCGCCCGCGGATTTCATCGCGTCGAAATTGAAAAAATCGGAAAAAACGCCGCCGGCGGGAATGTCCGGCTTCGGTGCGGGAACGCCCGCCGGCGGGAGCGGCGCGGGAGATTCCGCCGGCGCGGGGACGGACGCCGAGGACAGCAGGCAGAGGGGGAAAAGCAGGGAAGAAATCTTCATCGCGATAGGACGCTCATTTTATCGTTCCCTCCCGCGGAGTAAAGACGGAATGAGCGCGTCCGGCGTTCCCGCCTCGGCACTTTACTTTTTTCAGGATTAAGCATACAATCGGACGCGAAAACACTCTTAATTTTTAGTATAACCCATGAAAACCGTATTCGTTTCCCGTGAGACGCGCGAAGAAGAAACGCGCGTGGCTCTCATTCCGCAGGACGTTTCGATTCTGACGCGCCTCGGATATGAAATCCGGGTCGAGAAAGGACTCGGCCTGAAATCCGGATTCGCTGACGAAGCCTACGAAAAAGCCGGAGCGACGCTCGTCGAAGATCCGGCGAAGGCACTCGCCGAAGCCGACATCATCGTCCGCGTGCTCAAACCAGAAAACGCGAAGGGAATGAAGCCCGGCGCGCTTCATCTGAGCTTCCTTGATCCGTTTAACGAAAAGGAACTGCTGAACGAATTCGCGCAGGCGAATTTGAACGCCGTTTCGCTCGAAATGATTCCGCGCTCGACGCTCGCGCAGAAAATGGACGTGCAAAGCTCGCAGACGTCTCTCGCGGGCTATTACGCCGTCATGCTCGCGGCGACCAAGCTCCCGAAAATTTTCCCGATGATGATGACGCCCGCGGGAACGATTTCTCCGGCGCGCGTGTTCATCATCGGCGTCGGCGTCGCTGGTTTGCAGGCGATCGCGACGGCGAAACGCCTCGGCGCGCGCGTCGAAGCGTTCGACACGCGTCCGGTCGTCGAGGAACAGGTGAAATCGCTCGGCGCGAAATTCGTCAAAATCGACCTCGGCGAAATGGGACAGACGGCGCAGGGCTACGCGAAAGAACTTACTCCGGAGCAGCTTGAACTCCAGAAAAAAGGGCAGGCGAAAGTTTGCGCGCAGAGCGACGTCGTCATCACGACGGCGAAGGTTTTCGGACGCAAGGCGCCGCGCCTGCTGACGAAGGACATGATCGCGGGAATGAAGCCGGGCAGCGTCATCGTCGATATGGCGGTTTCCACCGGCGGGAACGTCGAAGGTTCCGACCCGACGAAGGACGTGCTGACGGAAAACGGCGTGCTCATCATCGGCGGCGACAACCTCGAACGCCGCGTTCCCGCGGACGCGTCGAAGATGTTCTCCGGCAACATTTCCGCATTCCTGCAGCATTTCTGGGACGCGGAAAACAAGCAGCTCAAGCTCGACCTCGAAGAGCCGATCATGAAAGGCTGCCTGCTCACGCACGGCGGCGCGATCGTTCACGAGAGGTTTAAAAACGCGTAAAAAAACGGAAGGAATTTTCGCTGGCGATTTTTTTGAAAACCGCGGATCGGCGCGGATCGCGTTTTCCCGATAAAAACGCGTTCGGGGCGTTCCCGCGGAGTTCGCGGGCGGAACTTTTCAAAGAAACAAACAAAAATTCAAAGCACTCAAAGTTATGGAAATGATAATGTTGTTTTTCGTTTTCGTGATGGCTGCCTTTCTCGGGTTTGAGCTTATCGCGAAAGTGCCGTCGCAGCTGCACACGCCGCTGATGTCGGGAACGAATGCCATCTCCGGCATCACAATTGTCGGCGCACTCGCCGTCTGCGCCATCCAGGCGACGGGAACGCTCGGCATGATTCTCGCGTTCCTCGCGATTGTGTTCGCGACGATCAACGTCGTCGGCGGCTACCTCGTCACGGATCGCATGCTCGGCATGTTCAAGAAGAAAGGAAAATAATCCGATGAACACGACAATGCTTCTTGCGCAGGCGGCGACGGACGCCGTTCCCGCCGCTCCCGTCGTTCCCGCGACGGTGATCAACCTCGCCTACATCGTGGCGTGCGTTCTGTTTATTTTCGGCATCAAACGGCTCGGGAAAACCGAAACCGCGCGGAGCGGGAACGCGATTTCCTCGCTCGGTATGCTCATCGCCGTCGTCGCGGTTTTCCTCGACGGGGACGTGATGAAATCTTGGACGACCGACTGGATTCAGAACGGTTATCTGTGGTGCTTCGGTGGGATCGCGGTCGGCGCGATCATCGGCGCGGTCTGGGCGAAGAAAGTCAAGATGACGGGAATGCCCGAACTCGTCGCGCTCTTTAACGGCTTCGGCGGCTTGGCTTCGCTTCTCGTCGCGTGGTCGGAATTCGCGAAAGTCGATTCCGCCGGCGTCGCGCTCCCGCACTCGGTCGCTGAAAATCCCGTCAGCGAAGTTTCGCTTTTCCTGACGATTCTCATCGGCGCGATCACGTTCACGGGATCGTTGCTCGCTTACGGCAAGCTTTCCGAAAAGATTTCCGGACGTCCGTTCCTCTTCAAGGGACAGCAGGTCATCAACGCGCTGATCGTGCTTGTCGCGCTCGCGGCGATGATCGTTTATCTGTTTCCGTGCGTCGTTCCCGCGGGCGATCCCGCGCAGGTCCAGGCGATCGCGCTTTACGCGGGCATCGCGGTTTCGTTGCTGATGGGCATCACGGTCGTGCTTCCGATCGGCGGCGGCGACATGCCGGTCGTCATTTCGCTTTTGAACAGCTTGTCCGGCTTGGCGGCGGCGATGGCGGGCTTTGTCATCAACAACAACGTTCTCGTTGTCGCGGGCTGCTTGGTCGGCGCGTCGGGCGTCATTCTCACGGTCATCATGTGCAAGGCGATGAATCGCTCGATCGGCAATCTGCTGTTCAGCGGCTTCGGCGCGGCGGATTCCGGTTCTGCCAAAAAGGCGGGAACGGGCGCGGAGCCGAAGGCGGTTTCCGTGGAAGACGCGTATCTCGTGCTTGAAGCGGCGCGTTCCGTGGTGTTCGTTCCCGGCTACGGAATGGCGGTCGCGCAGGCGCAGCACGTCGTGAAGGAACTTGCGGCGAAGCTCGAAGACAACGGCGCGGAAGTCAGCTTCGCAATTCACCCTGTCGCTGGACGCATGCCCGGACACATGAACGTGCTTCTCGCGGAAGCGGACGTTCCCTACGAACAGCTCAAGACGATGGACGAAATCAACCCGATGATGCCGATGCAGGACGTCGCGATCGTCATCGGGGCGAACGACGTCGTCAATCCGGCGGCTTCGTCCGACAAATCGTCCCCGATTTACGGAATGCCGATCATCAAGGCGAACGAAGCGCGCACGGTTTTCGTTCTCAAGCGTGGGAAAGGCAAAGGCTTCTCCGGCATCGAGAACGAACTGTTCACGCTCCCGAACACGCGCATGATTTACGGCGACGCGAAGGCGACGATTTCTTCGCTCGTTTCCGAATTCGGAAAAGAATAATCGGC
>CAZWIK010000033.1:0-20297 GCA_964633895.1 uncultured Enterobacteriaceae bacterium
AATTTCGCAGAGCTGAACGCGCGCCTGGCGAAGTCGAAATTCCGTTCCCGCTTTCGGCTCACGGAAGAGGATCGCGCCCGCATCGCGGAAAAAGGCTGGGAAACGCTACGCGCGCAGGCGCGGAAAATCGTGCGGGAACGCCTCGCGCCCGCGTTCCCGAAAAACGATGGCAGGCAGACGCCGATGCGCGGGCACGTCATTTTCGTCGCCCAGCACGCCACGGGAACGTGCTGCCGCGGCTGTCTGCAAAAATGGCACGGCATCGCTCCAGCGCGGGAACTTTCGCCGGAGGAAACGGAATACGTCGTCGAAATCATTCTCGCGTGGCTGCGCGATCGCGCTGGCGATCTTTCCGCGTTCCCGACGACGCCGGAACTTTTTTCGCTCTGACCGGCGCAGCGCGCGGGAACGCCCGAATCTCCTCGCGGGAACGCTTTTTTTTCGCGCAAAAAAAACCGCAGACGGGAACGCCGCCTGCGGTTTCGGAGTGAAAAAATTTTCGTCGGGAAAATTTCTCAGTCGCTGTAAAGCCACGTGGACAGATAGCGCGTTCCCGTGTCGGGAATGATCGCGACAATCGTCTTGCCCGCGTTTTCCGGCTTCGCGGCGAGACCGAGCGCGGCAAAGACGGCGGCACCGGCGGAAATTCCCGTGTGAATGCCTTCTTCCTTCGCGAGGCGGCGGGCGATTTTTCCCGCGTCCTCGTCCTTGACGCGAATCACGCCGTCAACGACGCTCGCATCGTAAATTTTCGGAACGAAGCCCGCGCCGATGCCCTGGATTTTGTGCGGTCCCGGATTCCCGCCGGAAAGCACCGGCGACGTGTCCGGCTCGACGGCGAAAATTTTCACGCCCGGTTTCTTCGCTTTGAGCGCCTGCCCGACGCCGCTGATCGTGCCGCCCGTGCCGACGCCCGCGACGACGATGTCGACCGTGCCGTCCGTGTCGTCCCAAATTTCCTTGCCCGTCGTCGTGCGGTGAATTTCGAGATTCGCGAAGTTTTCAAACTGCTGCGGAATGAACGCGCCCGGATTCTGTTCCTTGAGCTCGAGCGCCTTGGCGATCGCGCCCTTCATGCCTTTCGCGCCTTCCGTCAGCACCAGTTCCGCGCCGAGGCTGAGCAAAAATTTGCGGCGTTCCACGCTCATCGTTTCCGGCATCGTCAGAATCAGGCGATAGCCTTTCACGGCGGAGACGAGCGCAAGCCCGATTCCCGTGTTCCCGCTGGTCGGCTCGATGATCAACCCGCCTTTTTTCAGTTCGCCTTTCGCTTCCGCGTCTTCGATCATCGCCAGCGCGGCGCGGTCCTTGACGGATCCGGACGGATTGAAAAACTCCAGCTTGCCCAAAACGGTCGCCTTCGTGTCGTTTACTGCGTTCAGACGCACCAGCGGCGTCTTCCCGACGAGTTCAAGAATGTTGTTTGCGATTTTCATAATTTTCAGATTTCCTTCCAAAAAATTAACGAGTGTTTTTGTAGTCTGACTTCTTTTTTCAGTTATGTCTACTAAAAAAGTAGTGATTCGGTTTATTTTTTTTTAAAACCGGGAAAAAATTACTTTTGAGCGCGTTCCCGCGCCCAGATCGCGCGCAGGGAAAGCGCGTCCGAACGTTTCGAGAGACGTTTTCCGTTCTCGTCGAGAACAAGCGGCGCGTGCGCCCACGCCGGCGGGAACGCGCCGAGCGCGCGATAAATCAGAATCTGCCGCGCCGTGGATTTCAGCAGATCCGCGCCGCGGACGACTTCCGTGATTCCCATGCGGACGTCGTCGGCGACGACGGCGAGTTCGTAAGCGGGAACGCCGTCGCGTCGCCACACGACGAAATCGCCGAAATCCGTTCCCGCGACGAATTTCCGCTCGCCCTGCAACGCGTCCGTGAATGCGATCGTCTCGCCGTCGGGAACGCGGAAGCGCCAGTTGAAATCGCCCGGTTCGTCAAAATCCCGTCCCGTTCCCGCGGGCGGTCGCCATTCCGCGGGAAAAATCGGTTCGGCGGCTTCGTCCTCGGCGTGAGGCGCGCGCGCGGCGGCGGCGACGTCCCTGCGGGAACGCCGGCACGGATAAATGAAGCCGCCGTTTTTCAGCCGTTCCCAAATTTTCAGAAAATACGGAAAATTCTGCGACTGCACGTAGGGCGCGCACGGACCGCCGACGTCCGGACCTTCGTCCCAGTCGATTCCGAGCCGGCGCAGATCTTCCGCCGCCGCCGTCGCGTATTCTTGCCGGCAACGCGCGCGGTCGAGATCTTCGATGCGGAGAATGAGCGTTCCCGCCGCTTCGCGGCAACGCCGCGCCGCAAGTTCGAACGTCCGCGCGTGTCCGAGATGAAGAAACCCCGTCGGCGTCGGAGCGATGCGTCCTCTGTAAGTCATTGCGCGGGAACGCCCGTTTTTTCGCGTTCAGAGCGGATTTTCAAATCCGACGAATTCCCACGGCAGGGAAAATTTTTCGGAAAGCTCCGCCGCGAGAGCGCAGACGCCGAAGCGCTCCGTCGCGTAATGACCGCACGGATACAGATTCAGTTTTTCGTCCTGCGCGCGGACGAAGTTTTCCTCTTTGATTTCGCCGGTGATCAGCGTTCCGCAGCCGAGTCCGCGGAGTGCGGGAACGGCGGCATTCCCGCTGCCGGAAAGAATCGCG
This sequence comes from uncultured Enterobacteriaceae bacterium, assembly GCA_964633895.1. Classification (GTDB taxonomy): domain Bacteria; phylum Verrucomicrobiota; class Verrucomicrobiia; order Opitutales; family UBA953; genus Spyradosoma. The sequence continues at coordinate 2,643 of CAZWIK010000033.1, forward strand.
ACGCGTTCTGGATTTTCTTCGCCGCATTCGATCGCATCGAACGTTTTCGGAAAAAGGCGGCGCAAGCGCGCGGAAAGCTCTTGGCGCGGCACGCCGCGACAGATTGCGGCGAACGCCGTTCCGTTGAATTCCAGCCCCCATTCGAGCACGTCGAGACCGAGCTCCCGCGCGAGCACGGCGTTGTTGCCGATCTCGCGGTGAGCGTCGAGCGGCAGATGGCAACCGTAAACGGCAAGCCCCGCGTCCATGCAGATTTTGAATTTTTCGTAAACCGTTCCCGTAACCGGCTGTTGCGCCGACCAGAACAGGCCGTGATGCACGATCAGAAAATCGATTCCGCGCCGCGCGGCTTCTTCGAAAACGCGCAGTCCGGCATCGACCGCCGCGCCGATTTTAGAAACGTTCCCGCCGTTGGCGAACTGCAGTCCGTTCACCGCGCCCGGAAAATCGACGATGTTTTTCCGCGCGGTGCGTTCGTCGCAGTAATCCGCAATGACCTGAAGCGTTTGCATTTTGAAAAAAAAGAACGCGGGAACGCGCGCGAACGCGTTCCCGCAAAAAAACCGTTAGGAGCGACGCCTGCGGGAACGCCCAGATTTCTGCGGAGGGATCGGCGATTCGTTCCCGAAATCGTCGAAGTCGCGCCCCGACGCGCCGTCGCCGTCGGCGTCGTCCCAGCGCATCGTTTCGTCTTCGTCAAGGTCCTCGTCCTTGTAATCGGGCAAATCGTTGACGCCGGAAAAATCCTCCTCGCTCTTCGCCTTGATTTTTTCGTCGTCGTCGTCGACGCTGAGTTCGTAGCCCTCGGGAACGAATTCGAGAATGTCGATGATTTCCTGAAAAAGATGCGTTGCGCGACCTTCCATGAACGCCTGCGTCTGCGCGTCGCGAATCTGTTCTTCAAGCTCGGAGACGGTCAGTTTCTGCGCGAAGTCGAGCTTGTCGTTCAGATATTTCATGCGCAGCATCGTGATGTGGTCGAGAAATTCGGCGTAAGCACCCTTTTCTTCGTCGACGATGTCGGGCAACGCGAAAAGCTCTTCCGTCGTATCGAAAAACGCTTCGTTTACGCGGACGAGACGCGCGGTCTTGTCGGGATTGATCGCCTGAATCTGGAACAGGATGAATGCGTTTTCGACGATTTCCGAATTCAGTCCGTAATCGTGCAGACCGTCGAGCAAATCCAGAATGTAGCTCATTTGGCGGGGATCGATGATGCTGAGCGCATCGACGTCCCAATGCACGGGATCGCTGATTTCCTTCACCCACCAGTTCATGTCTTCGCCGAAGCGGACGACGCACCAAGTCAGTTGCGGGGACGTTTTAGTCATCTTTCTTCAAAAAAAATCGCGGACAAAAAAGTTTTTCTTTGTTTTCAAAAAAAAGCTCCGGCGAAAAGGTTCAGCCGAAGCTTTTTTCCTGCGGGAGCGCGCGCTTATTCGGCGTTCCCGTCGACGACGATCACTTTGCGGTCCTCGGCGACTTCCGCCTTCGTGCCGTTCTGGACGGCGAAGGCTTCGCCGAGTGCGCGGATCTGAGCCGAGTCGTCCGCGCCAAGACCTCTCAGATAATTCTTCACCGCCTGTGCGCGCCTGTCGGAAAGCGCGAGGTTGTATTCCTCCGTGCCGAAATAATCGGAATAGCCGACGATGTAAACGTTCCCGCGCTTCACGGCGTCGATGGCGGCGTCGAGTTTTCCGCGCTCGCCTTCCTCGACGTTGAATTTGTCGAACCCGAAATAGACGACGGCGAGCTTCGCGCTTTCGGGAATGCGGTTGTCGTTGATCCAAGCCGCAACTTTTTCGTCGGCGGGCGTATCGCTTTGGCGAACGTCGTTTTCATCGACCGTCGTCAGTGTTTCGTCTTCGGCGGGAACGGATTGGCTGGAGAACTGGGTCTCCGACGCGGGCGTTCCCGTCGGCGAGTTTCCAGCCCAGTCGCCGGGACGGTATTTGGGACCGCATCCCGCGAAAACGAGAGCGGCGGCGGCAAGAAAAGCGATTTTTGCGATGTTCGTCATGATTGGATTGAATTTTTCGATATGAAAAAACAAATGAGATTCTCCCGCAACTGTTTTTTCGTTCCCGCGCGGAAAAAACTCAAAATTCCGGCGCGCGCGGCGGACGAATCTCCGCGATTTTTTCCATGAAACGGCGCGACGCCTCGCGGAAGCGGTCCGGCGCGTCTTTTCCTGGATCGAAATCCTGCGGGAACAGCGGTTTTCCGAAAACGACGGCGAGATCCGCGCGCGCGGGAATCGCCGAGCCGCGCGGGAGCACGTCGCCCGTGCCGAAAACGCGCACGGGAACGATGGGGACGCGCGTCTTGCACGCGATCAGCCCCGCGCCACCCTGCGCCTTGCCGAGCCGCCCGTCCTTGCTGCGCGTGCCTTCGGGAAAAAGAATCATCGCGTGTCCCTGCTTCAGCACGGAAAAGACTTTCTTGAACGCGCCGACGTCCCCGCCGCCGTCGCGATCGACGGGAATGACGTTGCAATAAGGCAGAATGACTTTCAGCACGGCGTTGTCGAGCAGCGTTTTTCTCGCGAAAAAATACATTTCGCGCGGAATCACGCAACCGATCAGCGGCGGATCGATGAAGCTCACGTGATTGCTCGCGATGAGAAAACCGCCGTTCGGCAGATTTTCGAGTCCGCGCACTTCCACGCGCCCGAACGTGTCCATGAACATCCGCGCGCCGTGGTAAAAAAGCGAGTAAAGTTTTTTTTCCGAATAAAATTCCATTGCTTTTTCTCCTTCGGCGCGGTTTTCAGAGAGCGTCGATCAGCGCGCCGATTTTTTCGATGACCTGTTCGAGAGAAAGCTCCGTGCTGTCGATCCTGACCGCTCCCGCCGGACACGCGAGCGGCGCCGCCTTGCGGGAAGAGTCCAATTTGTCGCGCTCCAAAATCGAATCCGCGATGCCCTCTGCCGCGCGCCGCCGCGCCCGAGCCTCGGGATCGGCGGTCAGAAAAATCCGCAAATCCGCGTCGGGAAAAATCACGCTACCGATGTCGCGCCCGTCCATGATGAGACCGGCAAAGCCGCGTTCCCGCGCGATGTCTTTCTGCGCGCGTTGATAATTGAAAAGGAATCGCCGAACTTCGGGAATCGCCGCGAGCTGCGACACGACGGCGTTCACTTCGTCGTTGCGGATTTCCGCGTCCGCGGGAACGCGACCGCCGATGCTCATTGCCGCCTCGCGTTCCCGCACGACCGTGCCGAGATCGAGATTCCGCAAAGGCGCGTCCGCCGCCGAAAAATCTTCGGTGGTGCGGATTCCGCGGCGCAGCAGTGAAAGCGCGACCGTGCGGTAATGCGCTCCCGTGTCGACGTGCATCAGATTGTACCGCACGGCGAGTCCGCACGACGTCGAGGACTTGCCCGACGCCGCCCCGCCGTCCACCGCCACCACGAAAAACTTTTTTTCTCCTAACATAAAAATTCAACCTCGTTTCAAAATCACGTCTATTATAGAAAGCACATCTTTTCGATGATTCTCGCTCAAAACATTCCGAAAAGACGAAGTAATTTCAAAAAAAAATCTTTCGCCGTCAGATTGCTGCGCTTTATCGACAATTCGGGACACGCATACATTGTCGTCCGGCAAATTAAACAGGTTTCTGAAATACGCGCCGACGCGCTGACGGGCGACCGAAATGCGTTCCCGCGAAAGCGGCGGAAATTCCTCGGAAAAAATTTCGGGATGTTTCTCGATGCTCAAAGCCAAAAAATCATTTTTCACATATTCAAAAGCCGCACGGTCAATCATCACGTCAAAATTCCCGAAATAATACGGAAGCCCCGCGGCGAAATCCTTAAAAACATCTACGTAGCAGTATAGTTCCAATTTTCCGCGCGGGACGGCGACGGCGTTCGCCGTATCTTCGGAGATGAACGTGCGGGAACGCTTCAACGCGTTGATGTCGCGCATCGTAAAGAACTTGTAGCGGCTCGGCGGATTCGAAAACCGACGGGAACGCGCCGGATACTTCGGAATGTAGCGACAGACATAATCGAAATCCGAAAGTGAAAAATCCGTTCCTTCTTTTGTCTTAAAACGGCGACGCACGATGTCGGCATACGCCGTTCCCGCGACGGAACGCTCATAGACGGCGATGACGATCGGGAAACCGCTGCACTTCGACGTGTCCGAAAATTCCTGACTGTTGAAAACCAACGCATCCCGCAACGCGAAATTCCGCATAAACGGAGCAAGCAGACGGAAATTCGCTTCCTTTATCAAATACGAAAGCGGATGCAGGACAACGACAAAATCGGGACGCAGTTTTGCGAAAGAGAGCAGGAACGAAATCCCCAAATCCCGCGTGCGCACATCCGCGTCAATTTCTTCGGGCAAATCGCTTTTCAGCGCATTTTTCACGCGCGACGTCACGTCATTGTAAGGAGGATTGCCTACGATAATCAGACGTTCCCGCGATGAAATTCCGTATTTTTCCCGCGAAATATCCGCAAGCGCATTCGCGCAAAAAAATTCCGCGTTTCGAATCCGTTCCCGTGCGACGCGCAACGCCGCGACATCAATATCGCCTCCGACCAAACGCGGGATCGGGAACGGAAACGGCACGGAAAAAAACGCCCCGTAGCCGCACGAGGAATCCAAAACGACATCGCACGTTCCCGCAAAGCGCGCAAGCATCGCATACGCGATTTCGACAAATTCGGACGGCGTATAAAAGCTGCCCAAATTCGTCTTTTCCCTGTATGTCAAGTGCGCGACGTCCACGACTCGGCGTTCCCGCGGGGTCAGGCGAACTGGCGCAGAAAGCGCAGATCGTTGGCGTAGAAATGGCGAATGTCGTCGATCCCGTGAACGAGCATCGCGATGCGCTCCAAACCGACGCCGAACGCCAGCCCGCTCCACGTTCCCGCGTCGATTCCGACGTTTTCGAAAACCTTCGGGTCGACCAGCCCGCAGCCCATGATTTCGAGCCAGCGGTCGCTCAGCCGTCCGAGATTCGGCGACTTGATGTCCATCTCGAAGCTCGGTTCCGTGAACGGGAAAAAGCTCGGACGCAGTCGCGTCTCGACCGAGCTTCCGAAAATTTCGCGCACGAAGAAATCGAGCACGCTTTTTAAATCTTTCAGCGTCACGTTTTTGTCGACCCAAAGCCCCTCGATCTGATGAAAATTCGCGGAATGCGTCGCGTCCACCGTGTCGCGGCGGAAACAGCGTCCGGGCGCGATGATGCGGATTGGCGGCTTGCGCGAAAGCATTGTGCGGATCTGCACGGACGACGTGTGCGAGCGCATCACGTGCGCTTCGTTTCCTTTTTTCGGCGCGTCTTTCGCGACCGTTCCCGCGGGCAGGAAAAGCGTGTCCTGCATGTCGCGCGCGGGATGCGATTCCGGCGTGTTCAGCGCGTCGAAGCAATACCATTCGCTTTCCAGCTCGGGACCTTCCGCGATCGTGAATCCCAGTCGGTGAAACACGCGGCAGATTTCCTCGCGCACCTGCGTGAGCGGATGCGTCATGCCGGAAAAATCGTCGGGCGACGGCAGCGACGCGTCGACTGGCTCGCCGAGCTTCGCCGCGAGTTCGTTTTCCTCGATGCGCGCGAGCGCGGACGCGAGAGCCGCGTCGATGCGCTGCTTCGCGGCGTTGATGAGCTTTCCCGCGGCGGGCTTTTCCTCTTTCGGCAGCTTGCTGATGGATTTCATCGCCTGCGTGAGCGAGCCGTTCGGTCCCGCGATTCGCGCCTTGAACGCGTCGAACTCCGGACGCGTCTGAATGCCGGGCGCGGCGGTTTCCGTTTCTAAAATGATTGCTTCAAGCTGTGCCTGCATTGTCTGAAAAAATTTCGGCGGATTTTATGCGCGTTCGCCGTTCCCGCGCAAACGATAAATGGCGGAAAAAACGCGCGCGGCGTTCCCGCGGCTCATTCCGCCTCGAACGGACGCGGTTTTTTGGCGAGCGCGGAAAATTCGCGTTTCAGTGCCTTGACTTCGTCGTCGCTCAGTCCGAGCACGCGGGCGGATTTTATTTTGAAGCCGAGTTTTTCGAGAAGAAGCGCTTCGAATTTCCGCTCCGCGATTTTCCGATTCTCGCCCGCGGGCGTTCCCGCGGCGATGCGGTCGAACTCCGCGAGGCGTTCGTCGTAATTTTTCAGTTTCTTTTCGACGAGCGTTTTTTCTTCGTCGGCGAGCTCGTCCGCGTCGCCGTCGCCGAGCTTAGCGCGACTGCGGTTCAGCGCGAGCGCGGCGGAAATTTCCTCGGCTTCGCTTTTCAGCACGTCCTCATACGCGGCGGTGCCGAGCGCGTATCTGCGCTCCGCTTCCGCGGAACGGGAACGCGCGACCTGAAGCTCGAACATCGCCTTGCCCAGCACGTCGTTGGCATACGGATTGTTTTTCCCGTCGGTGACGTCCTGCGCCGGCGTCGGCGAGCCGCAACCGGAAGAAAACGCCGTTCCCGCGAGCGCGGCGCAGACCAGAATCCCAAATGCTTTTCTCATCACGTCGATAAAAAAACATCTTCCCGTGCCGCTGTCGATTCGCAAAAAAAAAACGCGATGCGGCGGATGTTCTCGCGAAGCCGCGCAGAAACGTCGTGCGCGGGAACGGGATTTCCGCGGGAACGGGATTTCCTAAAACGGAAGAAAAACGTTTGCTTTTGACGACCGTTCCCGCAAAATTTCGTCATGCTTCCCCCGATGACCCTTGAAGAACTTCCGACCGCGCAGACTGGCTGGCTGTTGCTCGCCACCGCCTGCCTCGGCGGGCTTGTCGGGCTGGTGCGGCAGTGGCGCGGCACGACGACGGCGGGAATGCGCACGTTCGCGCTCTGGGCGGTGCTCGGCTTCATTTCGATTCAGTTCGAACGCGTCGGTATCAGGCATTTCGTCATCGCGACGCTCGCGCTGCTGGGCATTTCGTCGGCGGCGTTTCTCATACGCGGGAAAAAACGCATCCGCGAAAGCGACAATTCCGCCTACGAAGCGAGTTTCGGGCTGACGACGGCGGCGGCGTCCCTCGCGATGTTTTCCGTCGGCATTCTGATGGGACTGCACCAGACGCAATACGCCGCGATGCTCGCCATCGTGATCGCGGTAACGCTGAGTTCCCGCGGCTGGACGGACAAATGGAGCGCGTCGCTCACGGGAACGGACATCCGCGCGGGGCTGCAGTTCGCCTGCCTAACGGGAATCCTGCTCCCGCTCGTTCCCGACCGGACGCTCTGGGGGCTTTTCAATCCTTACTCGACGTGGTTGATGGTCGTGCTCATCACGGGCGTCAATTTCATCGGCTACATTTCGATCCGCTGGCTCGGCGCGCGCGCGGGAGCGGCGATCACGGGGCTGATCGGCGGCTTGGCGTCGAGCACGGCGGTAACGCTTTCGTTCAGTCGGCGCAGCGTCGTCGAACCGGAGGACAGCGCGTCGTTCGCCGTCGCGATCATGCTGGCGCAACTTTCGATGCTGGTGCGGCTCGTCGCGCTGATGTTTGTGCTGAACGCGGCGCTCTGCGGCTTCATGCTGATTCCGTGGGCGGCGCTCATTGCGGCGGGACTCGTCGCCTGCGGAATCGTCGCGATCCGCCATGGGAAAAAAGCGGAAGGCAGCGTTCCCGAAATCAAAAATCCGCTCGACCTCGCGTCCGCCGTCAAGTTCGGCCTGCTTTACGCCGTCGTCGTTTTTCTGATCGAGCGCACGGGATCGGCGGCGGGAACGGAATTTTTCGCGGTCAGCTTTCTGTCGGGCATTCCCGACACGGCGGCGGTCGTGATGTCGCTTTCGAATCAGGCGTCGGCGGAGCAGATTGCGTTTCTTCCGGCGATGCTCGGCGTGCTCGTCGGCGTGCTTTCCAACACGATTGTGAAGCTCGGCATCGCGCTCTGCGTCGGGCGCGGCGCGTTCCGCAAATACGCGGGCATTGGATTCGGCGCGATGCTCGCCGCCAACGCCGCGCTCATCGTCTGGTTCGCGGCGAAGCTCTGAACGGGAACGCGGGAGCGGGCGCGTTCCCGTGGGGAAAAAAGCGTTCCCGCGCGCTCACTTCCCGCCGCGCTTTGCTTTTCGCGCGTAAATCGGATCGATCTTCGCGAGCTCCGAAGCGATTTCTGCGCCGACCAGCCGATAGCCTTGCGCGTTCAGGTGAACGACGTCGCGCATATACGCGGGATTCGCCGTCTTTCCGTCCGCGCCGAGCAGAACGCGCCCCGGATCCGCGAAAAACACGTTTCTGCCGTCCGCGAGCGCGGCGTAGAGCGCGTTCGTCTCCGCGATCGTTCCCGCGAGATTTGGCTCGCGGCGCGGATAAACGCCGAGAAGAAGAATCTTCGACTTGGGCAGTTTTTTGCGGAGAAGCGCGACGAACGCCTTCATGTTCGCGCCGCAAACGGCGGCGGAATCTTTGCGGTGCCCGATGTTGTTCGTGCCGAGATTGACGAGCACGACGCGCGGCGAAACGCCGTTGCACTCGCCGTGTTCCGCGCGATAATACGCGTTGTCGATGTAGTCGAAGCCGAATCCGCAGTTCGTTACTGCGTTCCCGCCGAAAAGTTTTTCCCACGAATCCGCGCCGATGACCGTTTGTCCTGCGGGAACGCCGCCCCAGAAATGCGTGATGCTGTCTCCGAAAAACAGATAATCCGGCTTCCGGCGCTTGTTTTGCGCCTTCACGTCTTCGTGCCGCGCCGCCCAGTCGTAGTTGTCCCGCTGCTGCGGTTCCGCTTTCAGGGAGTCGGGCGGCGTTCCCGCGAACGCGCCCAAAAGCGTTCCCGACAGCATCAAGACGATTCCGAAAATGCGACTCATGGCGTCCACCATATCTTTTTTGACGAAAAACGCAAAGGAAAGTTCCTGCACGCGCGCGCGGGGGGGGGGCGCAAAAAAAAAGCGTCCGCGCTTTCGCAAAAAAAACGCGGACGGCTTTTCCGAAATCGCGGAACGCGGGAACGGAAGCTTATTCTTCGTCGCCGACGTCTTCGTCTTCGCCGAGAACGTCGTCCTCGACGGGCGAGGAATTGTGAATGAGCCGGCGCTTGTTCTGCGCAACGGGCGAAAGCATCGCCGTGATCGCGCGCCCCATCATCTTGGGCTTGCTGTCCAGCACGCTGATGTGCGAAACGGCATCGACGAGCTTCTGCACAGCCTCGAAACCGTATTCGGGATGCTCAAGCTCGCGAATGCGGAACATCAGCGTGACTTTCACTTTGTTCCCGTTGAACAAAAACATTTCCGCGCGGCGCACCTTCACCATCAGGTCGTGCGCGTCGATGCGCGGACGCATCTTCACTTCCTTGAGCTTCGTCGCGGACTGCTTCTGCTGCTTCTGTTTCTTCGCCTCTTCGTAGCGATATTTTCCGTAATCGACGATGCGGCAGACCGGCGGCAGCGCGTTCGGCGCGATTTCGAGGAGATCCAACTCGTGCGCCTTCGCGAGAGAAAGCGCGGAAGAGATCCCCATGATTCCGAGTTGTTCGCCGCGCGGACCGATGACGCGGACTTCGGGAGCGCGGATGCGCTCGTTGCGGCGGGGTCCCATGTCCCTGCGGTTATAATTGCGGTTGTTATACGACCCGCGGTTCTGACCCGGTCGGGCGGAACTATTGTTCCCGCCGAATTGCTTTGGAGCTGCCATTCAGTTTTTTCGGATTTTTTTGCAAAAAAAATTTCTGTGCGGAAAATCCTGCCCGAATCGCCGCCCAAATTCAACTCTTTTCCGTTCCCGCGCGGGAAACGCGGGCTCCCGCCGAACCGCGGCGTTCTCGCGCGGGAACGCGGAGAAGCGAAAAAAAATTTCGTGCGTTCCCGCGAAAAAAGATTATGTTTACAGAATATTTCAAAAAACGCAGCAACCCTCAACCCCGTCCCTCCAATGACTATCCAGGAATTCTTCCAGTCCAAGTTCAACAGCGTTCCCGCCGCCGTCGCCCAAGCGCCCGGACGCCTCGAATTCATCGGGAACCACGTCGACTACAACAAAGGTCTCGTCATGGGCGTCGCGATCGACAAGCACATTTCCGTCGCCGTCTCCCTGCGCGACGACGACGAAATTCACATGGCGAGCGCCGGTCTGAACGCCGAGGGCGCGGTCGGGCTCGACGACGTGCGCCTGCAAAAAGGACCGCAGGCGTTCATGAATTATCCGCTGGGCGTTTTCGAAATGTTGCGCAAGGCGGGAATGAAAGCCGAACGCGGCTTCAATCTCGCGGACGCTTCGACGGTGCCGACGGGAGCGGGCGTCAGCTCTTCCGCCGCGATCGAACTCGCGACCGCCTACGCGCTCTGCAAAATTTACGACTTTCCGCGCTCGAAGCTCGACCTCGTGCGCATCGGTCAGAAGGCGGAAAACATTTTCGTCGGCATGCCCTGCGGGATTCTCGATCAGGGCGTTTCCGGTTTCGGCGAAAAAGACGCGATCGTGCGCATCGACTGCAAGACGGAAGAATTTTCCGCGCTCCCGATTCCCGCGGGAACGGTTTTCTGGGTCTTCAATTCGATGGTGAAGCACGCGCTCGTCGCCGGCGACTATGCCAAGCGCCACGCGTCCTGCATGGCGGCGGCGGAAACGCTCCGCAAATACGACGGGAAAATCTCCTGCCTCGCCGACGCGTCGCCGAGCAAGGTCGAAGCCTGTCGGAGCAAGCTTTCCGACGAAGATTACAAGCGCGCGATGCACGTCGTTTCGGAAAACGCGCGCGTGATCGAAATGGAGCACGCGCTCGCCGTCGGCGATCTCGACGCGGTCGGCAGTCTGCTGAAAGCGTCGCACGCGAGTTCCCGCGATCTGTTTGAAAACTCCTGCCCGGAAATCGATTTTCTCGTCGCGGAACTGAGCGCGCAGCCGAACGTTTACGGTGCGCGGCTGAGCGGCGGCGGGTTCGGCGGAATTTCGATCGCGCTCGCGAGCGGCGATTTCTCGGAAGCGCAGGCGGAAAAAGTCGCCGACGCGTTCGAAGCGAAATTCGGCAAGCGCCCGAAATATTTCAAAACGACGATCGGCGCGGGTGCCGGACTCGTCGGCTGAGAAAAGGCGACGTTCTTCGGTTTTTTTTCGAGAAAAAAAATCCGCCGCGTTCTCGCGATTCTGGGACGCGGCGTTTTTTTTTGCGGGAACGCGGAACGGTGCGCGCGCGTCGTCCCCGCCCGTTCCCGCGGGAACGGATTTTCCTTGCTTGAAGAAAAGAGAAATTCCACAATCCGCGCCCATGGACCCCGAAACGCTTGCACGCATTCAATTCGCCCTGACCGCAGGTTTCCATTTCCTGTTCCCGCCGCTCTCGATCGGTCTCGGCGTTTTTCTGGTCGTCGTCCAAGGTCTCGCCTACAAAAAGAAAGACGCGACGTGGCGCGCGCTCGCGGATTTCTGGACGAAAATCTTCGCGCTGGTCTTCGCGTTCGGCGTGGCGACGGGCATCGTTCTCGAATTTGAATTCGGAACGAACTGGGCGCAGTATTCGCGCTTCGTGGGCGACGTGTTCGGCAGCCCGCTCGCGGCGGAGGCGATTTTCGCGTTTTTCATGGAATCGTGCTTCCTCGGAATCGTGCTGTTCGGGCGGAAACGCGTTTCCGAGGGCTTTCATTATTTTTCGGTCATCATGGTCTGCCTCGGCGCGCATCTGAGCGCGCTGTGGATTCTCGTCGCAAACTCGTGGATGCACACGCCGGCGGGATTTCATCTCGTCGAAACGGAAAACGGAATCCGCGCGGAAATCACGGATTTTTGGGCGATGGTCTTCAATCCTTCGACGATCGATCGACTCTGGCACGTGCTCGTCGGCGCGTGGCTCACGGGAGCGTTTCTCGTGCTTTCCGTCAGCGCGTGGCATCTGCTGAAAAAACGCGGCGTTCCCGCCGCCGAACGCGGGCTGAAAACGGCGCTGGCGATCGCGTCCGCGGCGATCGTGCTGCAATTCGCGTCGGGACACGCGAGCGCGATGCTCATCGAGCAAGTTCAGCCGGTGAAGTTCGCGGCAATGGAAGGCATTTTCGATTCTTCGAAACCGGCGGGATTCCACGTCATCGGCTACGTTGACGAAGACGCGGGAACGGTGCGCGGGCTGACCGTTCCCGGCGTCGTCAGCGTCATGCTCGGCAAAGGGCTGGAAGTTACGGAGGGAAATCGCGTCGTCGGGCTGAACGACGTTCCCGCCGAAGAACGCCCGCCGCTCCATCTCACGTTTCAGGGCTTTCACTGGATGGTTTACTGCGGATGCGTGATGCTCGCGCTCGTCGGCGTCGGGCTGTTGCTGTGGTTCCGCGGACAGCTTTTTTCCGCGCGCTGGTGGCTCGCGCTGTGCGTTCCCGCGGTGTTGCTCCCGCAGTTCGCGAATCAGCTGGGCTGGCTCGCGACGGAAGTCGGCAGGCAACCGTGGATCGTTCAAAATATGCTGAAGACGCGCGACGCGTTTTCGACGAACGTTTCCGCCGGTCAGATCTGGTTTTCGCTGATATTTTTCGGTCTGATTTATCTTTTGATGCTCTCGCTGTTCATTTTTCTTCTGACGAAAAAAATCCGCGAAGCGAAATATTTTCCGGTGGAAAACGGCGCGCCGACGGACGCCTGAGTTCCCGCCGGAAAGCGTTCCCGCGAATTGCGTTTTTTCCCGATTTTCAAAACTTCAAATTCCGATTTTTCCCATGGACTTAAATACTGTTTGGTTCGGTCTGCTCGGCGTGCTTTTCATCGTTTACGCCGTGCTCGACGGATTCGACCTCGGCGTCGGCATCCTTCTTCCGTTTTTCGGGAGCGACGAGGAGCGGCGGCTCGCGCTCAATTCCGTCGGTCCCGTCTGGGACGGAAACGAAGTCTGGATACTCGCGGCGGGCGGCGCGTTGTTTGCGGCGTTCCCGCACGTCTACGCAGGCGTTTTCAGCGGGCTTTACACGGCGCTGATTCTGCTGCTTGGCGCGCTGATTTTCCGCGCGGTCTCGCTCGAAGTTCGCAGCAAATGCGGTGCTCCCGCGTGGCGGAAAATCTGGGACGGCGTCTTCTCCGCGTGCAGCGCGCTGATCGCGTTGCTTCTCGGCGTGGCGGTCGGAAATCTCGTCACGGGAATGCACGTGAACGCCGCGGGCGAAATCGACGCGGGAGCGTTCGGTCTGCTGAATCTGCTCGAACCGATTCCGCTGTTTTCCGGCGTGCTCGCCGTTGCGCTCTTCGCGCTGCACGGCGCGCTCTTTCTCCGCATGAAGACCGCCGAGCTGGTCCGCTTCAAAATCGACCTGATCCTGCCAAAACTTTTCGCCTTCGCCGCGATTTTTTACCTCGCGCTGACGATGTTCGTGATTTTCGGCGGCACAAAGCCGGGCGCGTGGAATTACGAACACGTTCCCGCGCTCGGCGTCGTTCCCGTGCTTTCGATGCTTGCGCTGATCGCGACGGGAATTTTCCTACGCTGCCGCACGTTCAAGCTCGCGTTCGCGGGAACGACCGCGACGATCGCCCTGCTCATTCTCACCGTCGGCGCGGGAATGTTCCCGAACCTCGTTCCCGCGGTCGGCGATTACGGTAGCGGCGGGCTCGCCGTCGGCGACGGAGTCCGCTCGCTCACGATTTATCATTCCGCTTCGGCGAAAACGCTGGCGACGATGCTCGTCATCGCGTGTCTCGGCGTGCCGCTCGTCGCGCTCTATCACGTGCTCGTCTATCGCGCGTTCCGCAAAAAAACGGAACTCGACGAACACAGCTACTGAGCCGCGTTTTCCCGCGCGAACAAAAAGAAACCGCGCCCGCAAAAACGGCGGAATTCGCCTTCGCGGGAGCGGTTTTTTTTGCGGCCGTCTTTTTTACTTCGCGAAACGGCGGGAACGCACCGCCCGCGCGAGCGTCTCGAGCACGTCCTTCGTCTGTTCGAGCGAAATGCACGCGTCGGTGATGCTCTGCCCGTAGACGCACGAGCCTTTTTCGTCGCAACGCCAATCCTGCCTGCCTTCGACGAGATTGCTCTCGAGCATCACGCCCGCGATCGCGCCCTGCCCGCCGGAAATCTGCTCCGCAAGTTCCGCCGCGACAATCGGCTGGCGGGAATAATCTTTTCTGCTGTTCCCGTGCGAGCAGTCGACGACGACTTTCGGCGACAGCTTCGCCGCCGTCAGTTTTTCGACGCATTCGCGGATGCACTCCGGTCCGTAATTCGGTCCCGTGCGGGAACCGCCGCGCAAGATGATGTGGGAATCCCTGTTGCCCTCGGTTTCGAAAATCGCGACGACGCCGTCCTTCGTGACGGACGGAAACCAGTGCGAATGATGCGACGAGCGCACCGCGTCGATCGCGACCTGAATCGTGCCGTCCGTGCCGTTTTTGAAACCGATCGGCATGGACATTCCCGACGCGAGTTCGCGGTGAATCTGCGATTCCGTCGTGCGCGCGCCGATCGCGCCGTAGGAAACGAGGTCGGCGAGATACTGCGGCGTCACGGGATCGAGAAATTCCGTCGCCGCGGGAACGCCGAGCTCGGAAATGTCGCAAAGCAATTGCCGCGCGATGTGCAGCCCGTCGTTGATGCGGAACGTGCCGTCGATATACGGGTCGTTGATCAGACCTTTCCAGCCGACGACCGTGCGCGGCTTTTCGAAATACGTGCGCATGACCAGCAGCAGCTCCCGCGAATATTTTTCAGAATATTCGGCGACGAACGCCGCGTATTCTTTCGCGGCGGGAACGTCGTGAATCGAACAGGGACCGGTGATGACCATAAGGCGATCATCGTTGCCGTTCAGGATTCGGCTGATGCTTGCGCGCGCCTCCTCGACCGTCTGCAACGCCTTTTCCGACGGGCGAATTTCGTCCATCAGAAGCGCGGGCGTAACAAGCGGGCGGCGGCGCTGAATGCGCGTATCGTCTGTCTTATTTATCGTCATGGATTAGAAAAAAATACGGCGTTAAGGAAAACACGTTCCCGCGCTCTTGTCCAACGGGAAACGCCCTTCCCGCACGAAAAGCCTTCCCGCAGGCGCGGAAAAATCCCGTTTGAAGACGCCGATATTATGAAAAAAAACGCGGCGCAAGCGTTTTTTTGGGCGCGTCGCAGACAAATTCCGGAATTTGGCACGCGCGTTGCTTCAAATAAAAGCATTATGGATTTCAATAAATTTACGGAAAAAAGCAGAGAAGCGCTTTCCAGCGCGCAAACGCTGATGACGGAGCGCGGCAACCCGATGCTCGAGACGCGGCACCTTCTCTCCGCGCTGCTCGCGCAGGACGGCGGCATCGTTCCCGCGTTGCTCGCCAAGATGAAAATCAACGCGGGCGCGTTTTCGGAAACGCTCGAACGCGAAATCGACCGCCTGCCGAAAGTCAGCGGCGGCGGGAACGTGCAGCAGGGCGCGGTTTCGGGAACGGTTCAAAAGGTTCTCGGAAAATCCGTCGAGGAAGCGCGCGCGCTGAACGACGATTTCGTCAGCACGGAACACCTGTTCCTCGCGCTGATTTCCTCCGCGCCCGAACTGAAAGAGCTTTTCGGCGCATTCGGCGTTTCTCGCGACGCCGTGCTCGCCGCGCTGAAAGAACTGCGCGGGAACCAGCGCGTGACAACGGACAATCCGGAGGCGACCTACGACGCGCTCGGCAAATACGGCGTCGATCTCGTCGCCATGGCTCGGAAAGGAAAACTCGATCCCGTGATCGGACGCGACGAGGAAATCCGCCGCGTCATCCGCATTCTTTCCCGAAAAACGAAAAACAATCCCGTGCTCATCGGCGAGCCGGGCGTCGGCAAAACCGCGATCGTCGAAGGCTTGGCGCAACGCATCGTGCGCGGCGACGTTCCCGAAGGTCTGCGCGACAAAACCGTGTTCTCGCTCGACATGGGCTCGCTGCTCGCGGGAGCGAAATACCGCGGCGAATTCGAAGAACGCCTCAAGGCAGTTCTGACCGAAATCAAAAAATCCGACGGTCGCATTCTCCTTTTCATCGACGAGCTGCACACGCTCGTCGGCGCAGGAAAAACCGACGGCGCGATGGACGCGGGAAATATGCTCAAACCCATGCTCGCGCGCGGCGAACTGCACTGCATCGGCGCGACCACGCTCGACGAACACCGCAAATACATCGAAAAGGACGCCGCGCTCGAACGCCGCTTCCAAAGCGTTCTCGTCGAACCGCCGAGCGTCGAGGACGCGATTTCCATTCTGCGCGGTCTGCGGGAACGCTTCGAAGTCCACCACGGCGTGCGCATCATGGACAGCGCGCTCGTCGAAGCCGCCGTGCTTTCCGACCGCTACATTTCCGACCGCTTTCTGCCCGACAAGGCGATCGACCTCGTCGACGAAGCCTGCGCGCAGATCCGCACGGAAATGGATTCGATGCCGGAAGAACTCGACGCGCGTTCCCGCCGCGTCATGCAGCTCGAAATTGAAGAAACCGCGCTGAAGAAAGAAACCGACGAAGCATCGAAAATCCGTCTCGAAACGCTGCGCAAGGAACTCGCGGACGCGCGCTCCGAAGCCGCCGCCCTGCGCGCTCGCTGGGAAGCGGAAAAAGAAAGCGCGCACGGCGTGCAGAAAATCCGCGCGGAGCTGGAAACTGCGCGGCGCGAAGCGGAATCCGCCGAGCGCAGAGGCGATCTCGCGAAGGCGAGCGAACTGCGCTACGGAAAAATCCCGCAACTCGAAACGGAACTGAAAAAATACGAAAAAATCGCCGAAGAAAAATCTGGCGGGAACGACAAGCTCTTCCGCGAAACCGTTTCTCCCGACGAAATCGCGGAGGTCGTCGCACGCTGGACGGGCATTCCCGCGACGAAGCTCCTCGAAGGCGAAAAACAGAAGCTGCTCGGCTTGCAGAGCGAACTCGAAAAACAGGTCATCGGGCAGGAAGAACCCGTGCGCCTCGTCTCCGAAGCGATTCTGCGTTCCCGCGCGGGAGTGCAGGACCCGCGCCGTCCCGTCGGAAGTTTTCTTTTCCTCGGTCCGACAGGCGTCGGCAAAACCGAACTGGCGAAGAGCCTCGCGCGTCAGCTTTTCGACAGCGAAGACGCGATGATCCGCATCGACATGTCCGAATACATGGAAAAACACGCGGTCTCGCGGCTCGTCGGCGCGCCTCCGGGCTACGTCGGATTTGAAGAAGGCGGACAACTCACCGAAGCGATCCGACGCAAGCCCTACTCCGTCGTGTTGCTCGACGAAATCGAAAAAGCGCACCCGGACGTCTTCAACATTCTCCTTCAGATTCTCGACGACGGACGGCTGACGGACGGACAAGGCAGAACCGTCAGCTGCCGAAACGCCGTGTTCATTCTCACGTCGAACATCGGCTCGCGCTTCCTCGTCGAAGGCGTCGAAAACGGAGAAATCACCGCCGAGGCGCGGGAACGCGTCATGGCGGAACTGCGCGCAGGATTCCGACCGGAATTTCTGAACCGCATCGACGACATCGTGCTGTTCAAGCCGCTCGGCGCGGAACAGATTTCCGCCATCGTCGATCTGATGCTCGCGGCGCTGAACAAACGGCTCGAAGAACGCCGCATCCGTGTCGTTCTCGACAAATCCGCGCGCGCATGGCTCGCGGAAAACGGCTGCGATCCCGTTTACGGCGCGCGCCCGCTGCGCCGCTTCATTCAAAAGGAAATCGAAACGCCGCTCGCGAAGGAAATCATCGGCGGAAATATCGCCGACGGGCAAACCGCCGCGTTCTCCAAACCGAAAAACGGCGGGGACGGTCTGAAAATTTCCGTGAAATAAAAAAA
>CAZWIK010000034.1:0-7306 GCA_964633895.1 uncultured Enterobacteriaceae bacterium
CTTCATTTTTCCCTTTTCCGTCGAAAGTTAAAAGCGCAAAAAAAAGCGTTCCCGCTGGAAAACGGCTTTCGCCGCGCGGGAACGCAGAACTTCAATAAGCTTTCAATAAATCACACAAACAAACTTATTTCGCTCGGGAACGCCGACGACGCGCCGCCACGAACGCAAGAGCGCCAACTCCCGCGAGTAACCCGAACGCCGACGGCTCCGAATGGAGCTGACGACGATGTCCGCCCCGTTAACGTACACTCCAAGCCGCACGGTTCCAACCTTCGCGGCATAATATTTTCTGATGCTTTCCACTGCTGCCGTGAGTTCGGAGTCCGATTTCGACAAAGCCACACCGTCGAAGATGAAAGTATATTCAGCGCTTGAAATCACACCACCGTTATCAGCAGTGTTGCCCCAAAGAACGTGGGAAATCAAGTGATAATTCCCGTCGTCGGAAACAGAGTCTGCGGTGTATTGCTATAACAATTACCTCAAATTATATAAATTTTGAGTATTTATCCCTGACATGTTCATAATCAGCTTTAGAATAAGAATAAAAGGCGTCAATATCATCTTCTCTTATACATTTCGCGCCCAATCTTTTATGGAATTCTCTGACTTTTAAGTTTTCTTTTCTTACATCAAAATGAACCTTATTAAATCCAAGGTCATAAAATGCATATTCATAAAGCAATATAGCAGAAGCAACCCCTGTTGTAATAGGCGCGCTATCTTTAACCAGCCAGCTTCCCCAGCAAAAATCGTCCTCTCCCTGAACATCATAAATCCTTATGGTGCCAAGTCTCTCATGATCCTTACTTTCAATTATAAAATACCATTCGTTACCGTTATTTTTATAATTTTCAATATATTTTATTTGTTTAGCCAAATTGTTATCAGTTTTATGCAAAAATTTTGATTTTTCTTCATTACAACGCAACCCCAGTATGAACTCTGCATCATCAATTTCAACGTCTCTGAGATTAATTGTTTTGCCTGCTATAAACTTTTCCATAAACCGTTTCCTCCCTTAAGTTCTTTTAGAAAGATGAGGTTAAAAAGTTTTTTTGTTGTTTTGAAATCGGGACGACGAAAACTGTTCCCGCGCGGAATTCCTCAATTTCTGAACGCCATTCTGCAAAAAAAAAACGCGTGGCAAGCACGTTTTTCGTTCCCGCGATTTTTTCCCGCGTTCCCGCAAAAAAAGCGTTCCCGCGGGAAAACGGCTTTCGCCGCACGGGAACGCAGAACTTCAATAAGCTTTCAACAAATCACACAAACAAACTTATTTCGCGCGGGAACGCCGACGACGCGCCGCCACGAGCGCAAGAGCGCCTACTCCTGCGAGCAAGCCGAACGCCGACGGTTCCGGAATGCTCACCAGCAGAAGCGTTCCCGTAGACGCGTCCCACGAATCCGCCTTGTAAGCCCAGTCCTCGCTCGTGATCCACGCTCCCGTTTCGTCGCCGCTCCCGACAAGAATATCGGAGAAGAAGCTGTCGCCGGAAATAGCGTTTGCCGTCGCAATCCGAATCGAGACTTCTTCCGCCTCGCTGAGCGCCAGCGAAGAAATATCCAGATAGAGCTTCGCCGCGTCGCCCACCGTGAACGAACCGGAGCCGTATTGCGTAATGCCCGCCGTGTTCGTGTCGGAGAGCACGATTTCGACGTCCCCGAGCGAAACGTTCGCCGTTTCCGACTGCAATTTGCCACCGTTGATGCGGAACTTCGAATCCGTCATCGTAAGCTTGTCGAGCACAGAAACGATCCCGTCTTGAATATCCACGGTCCCGTTCGTGAGCGTCGTATTATAAAGCCAAAAACTGTTGGTCCCGGTTTTCGTCAGCGTGTGTCCGCCGAGCTCGACCGTCGTCGCGGCATACGCGCTGGCGATGACGCCGAAATTTCCGGTGCCGCCCACGCTCGAATCCGCCGTCAACGAAAGTCCCGTAATCTGCCGTTCACTCGTGCCGACATTCGTTCCCGTATTGATCAGCGAACCGCCGGAAAGCTGGATTTTGTAGCAGTTATTCCCGCCGGAGAGCTGCCCGTTGACATCGAGCGTTCCGCCGCTTTCGACGATTGCCGCATAATGCGTTCCCGTGCCGTTCTGATCCTGTGCGCCGAGCACAGATGTCTTGCCCGCCAGTTTCAGCGTGCCTTCGCTGACTCTGACCGTTCCCGTATAGTTGCTGCTGTCCGCGGAAAGCGTCATCGTTCCCGCACCGCTCTTTTTGAGTTCGCCGGCGTTTTGTATCGCGCCGGAAAAAGTCAGCGTCTTGCTTTCCGCCACATCAAAGGTCGTGACTACTGAGCTACGGATTCTCGTCGCGGCGGAAATTGAAGCGTCGCCCGACACGGAAACCGTCGTGGAACCGAAGAAATCGAGCGCGACGCTCCCGTCGCCCGCCCCGGAAATGACGGTGCCTTCCTTCACGCTGAACGATCCGCCGAAAATCGACTGAGCCTTCCCCGTATGTCCGTTCAGATTGAACGTCGTCGTGCTTGATTCTCCCAAATTGAGAATGAAGCCGCTGCCGCCTTGATCTTTCCCGTAAGTCATAGCGAACGTGCCGTCATTTTTGAGCGTCACGTCTTGACCGTCACTGCCTCCGCCGAAGCTATTGATGGTCAAAGATGAAGATGAATCCAACGTCACGACGGACACACCGTCCGAGCCGCTTTCGCTTTGGAATTTTTTCAAAGTCCCGACGGTGAGGTTCGTGTTCGTAAGCGTCAGCCGCAACGTCCAGCCTTCGAAACCGGAAATCGTTCCCGATGCGTTGGAGACGGAAATCGGATTCCACATATCGGAACTCTCCGTCCCCGGACCGCTTCCGTCGGTCGACCATGTTTCGCCGTCCGAAAGCGACCATGAATTCTCACTTCCCCAAAGGGAATCGTTAATTGTTTCTCCGCCTTGCCACGTGTAATCCGCGAGCGCGGGAACGGTCATCGCGGCCGCCGATGCCCGTCGCGAGTCCGGCAAGCGTCGTCAGCGTCAGCACAATCAAAATCTGCTCAATCGTAAATTCGCCCATCGCGGAAATTCAGTGCTCCTTTCCTTCATTTTTCCCTTTTCCGTCGAAAGTTAAAAGCGCAAAAAAAAGCGTTCCCGCGCGCGCTTTTTTTACAGCGCGCAAGGCAAGAGCGCGGCGGTGCTCATGCCGTGAATGATTTTTTTGTCCGGCGGGCAGAACGTGCAGAGCGCACCGCCGAGCACGGCGCGTTCCCGCGCGTCGCCGCCGTTCCCGTCGCGCACGACGAAATAATACGGGCAGACGCGCGCGCGACCGAACGCGGGAGCGGCGTTCCCGTCCGCATCGAAAATCCGATGCGCGAGGCGCGCGGGCTTGCGGAAACGTTGCATCACGAAAAGCACGTTTTTTCCCCGCGCGGAGGCGAGCGCGTTTTCCAGCGCCGCCGCCCATTCTTCCTGCGAAGCGTCCGTGCCGACGACGACGCTCCGCGCGCCCCACGCGGTTTCATCAAATCCGCTCGCTTTCAGCACCAGCTCGCGTTCCCGCCGCGGCGCGTCGGCGAGTTCCCGCCAGTCGCGGATCGCGTTCCCGCCGCGCGTCGGCGCGAGCAGCACGGCGGACGCGGGCAGACCACCGTCCGGCGTCGGCTCGACGATCCAGCTCTCCGGCGTGATTTTTTTCAGCAGCGAAAAATTTTCTTCGCCAAGCGATTCCTGCCAGAACGGGCGCAGTGACGGATGATGCAGGAGCGCGAGCGACATTTTTTCCTCCTGAAACGGGCGCATCGGCGGCGAGACGACGACGTTCCCGCGCTCGACCGCCGCGAACAGCGCGTCCGCGCCGCGCACGTTCCCCAGATCGAAAAGTTCGAAAAAACGATAGACCGCGTCGATTTTTTTCCCGCCGAAAAAAACGCCCTCGGCGGAAATTTCCAGCGCGTTCGGATCGCAGACGAAAATGTCCGCGCCGCGGGAACGCAGCTCGGCGGCAAGCCATTCGAACTCGGGGCGATAGTCCGCGGATTCGTCGGAAACGGCGACGGCGACGCGGGCGCGGGCGTTCCCGCCGGAAACCGAGGCGAAGAAAAGCGCGGGCATGTCGGGCGCGGCGGCGTTCCCGCAGGCGTAAAATCGCGAGAGAAACGCCGTCAGCCCGACGCCGCCGGGCACACTGTCCAGCTCGGTGAGCGCGAATCCGTCGCCGCAGACGAGCAGATCCGGACGCAACACGGGCGGGAGCGTTCCCGCGAGCGCGCGCGAACGCTGGTGCGCGACGAGGCGCGGCGGCTTTCCGCGGTCGAGCAGCGGCGCGACCCACGGCGCGCGCAGGTCTCCGTTGCGCAGGATTTTTTTTCCGTCCGCCGAGGCGAGGTAAAGCTTTTCCAGCGCGCGGTAAAACGCGAGAACCGCTGCGCCAATCGCGGCGAGCTCGGCGCGGCGTTCCGGCGGGAACGTCCACGCGTCGGGCGAAAGTTTCCACTTTTTTCCCGCGAAAAACTGCCGCTCGCCGAGCGCACTCCTGAGTTCGGAAAAATTCATCTTCGGGAAAAATTTCTCGCAAAGCCGCAAAGTCCGCAAAGTTTTTTTTCGGCGGTGAAGCGAAAATTTTCCGCGCGCGAAGGCGGGAACGGTTTTCGTTGGCGTTCCCGCGCGGAAACGCGTAGTCTCGGCACCATGCGAATCGAAATCGACCGACCTTTGGACATGCACCTGCACCTGCGCGACGGGGAAATGCTCCGCCTCGCCGCGCCGCATTCCGCCCGCGATTTCGCGGGAGCGGTCGTGATGCCGAATCTCGTGCCGCCCGTCGCGACGGCGGAAGCGATGCGCGGCTACCGTTCCCGCGTGCTCGCGGCGGCGGGAACGCGCGCGGAAGATTTCGCGCCGCTGATGACGATTTTTCTAAAAAATCAAACGCGGGAAGAGCTCGCCGCCGCGAAGCGCGAGCCGGGATTTTTCGCGATGAAGCTTTATCCGGCGGGAGCGACGACGAATTCCGACGGCGGCGTGCGCGATTTCGGCGAAGCCGAGCCGACGCTCCGCGCGATGGAGGATCTCGGCATTCCGCTGCTCGTCCACGGCGAAAGCGGCGGCTTCGTCATGGATCGCGAAACGGAATTTCTGTCCGTTTACCGCGATCTCGCGACGCGTTTTCCCGCGCTGAAAATCTGCATGGAACACATTTCGACGGCGGCGGCGCTCCCGCTGCTCGACGAGTTCGAAAATCTCTTCGCGACCGTCACGCTGCATCATCTGCTGTTCACGCTCGACGATCTGGCGGGCGGGCTGCTCGCGCCGCATCTTTTCTGCAAGCCGATCGTCAAGCGTCCCGAAGACCGCGCCGCGCTCCGCGCCGCCGTTTTTTCCGGACATCCGAAAATCATGTTCGGAAGCGATTCCGCGCCGCATCCTGCGGAGAAAAAAGAATGCGCCGCCGCCGCAGGCGGAATTTACGCCGCGCCCGTCGCCCTGCCCGCGCTCGCGGAGCTTTTCGCGGAAAACGGCGCGCTCGGCGCGCTGGAAAATTTCGTCGGCGGGAACGCGCGGCGCATTTACGCGCTGCCCGCCGCGCGGGGAAAAATCGCGCTCGAAGACGCGCCGCAGGACGTTCCCGCGGCGTTCGGCGGGAACGGGAACGCGCCGCGCATCGTGCCGCTCTTCGCGGGAACGCGGCTCGGCTGGAGCGTCGTCAGGCGGTAAAACCGAGCATTTGCAGGAAAAAGCGGACGCGCTCGCGTTCGTCGCCTTGAAGTTCGATCGCGCTTCCGGCTTCCGCGCCGCCGCAGGCGAATTTCCGTTTCAGCGAAAGAAGCAGATCCGCGCGCTGTTCCGGCGGGAGCGCGGCGATGCCCGGACCGTCGAGCACCGTTACCGTCTTGCCGCCGCGACCGGATTTTTCGATGCGCAGATGCACTTTCCCGAGCTTCGCGGGAACGCTCGGCTTGGAATCCGCCGAACGCCGCGTCCGCGGCGGTTCCGCCTGCGGCAGATTGTCGATGTGCAACGCGCCGAACGCGTCGTTGATGGAAGCGACGGCGGACGTCTTGCCGTCGGTCGGAATTTTTTTCGTCATGGCGAATTTTTTTTGGAAAAGAAAAAAAAGGAAACGCGAATTATTTTCCCTCCGCCCGCGGACGCAAAGCCATTTTTTTCCCGCCCGCGCGGGAACGTTTTTTTTGCTTGCGGGATCCCCCCCCCCAATTCGTATACTTTGCGTTCCTCATCAAAAAATCCATGCGAAAAAACAAAACGGCACAATCTTCTCTCGAAACGAAAACGCTCACGAAAAACCTGCTGTTCTGCGGGTTCGCATTGCTGGCGGGTGCGACGGGAACGCTCGCGCAAGACGATTCTACGGACGATTCAAAGCAGGCGGGAACGTTCGAGCCCGCGGACGACGGTATTTCCGCGTTGCAGAAAATCATCGAACAGAAAAACGAAATTATCGAGCGACAGAACGAGCTCATCGAACACCAACGCGCGGCGCTCAACGCCGGCGGCGACAAAGACTCGGCGAGGAAACGAGATTTCTCCCGCAACAAAAACTCGTTCACGCTTTCTACTGTCGCCGGTGCCGGTTATATAGAATCGGAAGAGCTTGTTTATTTATACGGGCTCATGCTCGAATACCGACGAACGCTCGCGGACAGCCGCTGCGATTTCTGCAACCGAGGCAATCGCCTGCTCCTTTCCGCGAAACTCGGCTATACCGTCGGCGAAAGTTTCGACGACGATTATCAATACTACGAATACGGCATCAGATACCGCTACACCGACATTACCTATGTCCCGATGACGATCGGCCTGACTTGGCAGCATCAGCTCGGAAGCAACGTCAGCACGACGCTCGGGCTTTTCGCGGGCGGCACCTACACGAAAGCGGATTACAAGGCGTACTCGTACGACTACGGCGGCTCGGATTCCGTCGATGAATTTTCGTTCTGCGCAGGACTCACGATGGGACTCTGCATCGAGTTCGCCCGACATCACGCGATCGAATTCGGGCTGGATCTCTACTACAAAAAATCCGACACAGACGAGGACGAGGCGCCGAACTGGGAAGAGAACCAAGCGTTCGTGCTATTCCATCTCGGCTACGGATTCCATTTCTGAGCGTTCCCGAAAAAAAACGTTCAATCGCTTCGCGGGCAGCGACGCCCTGCCACGAAGAAAAACAAAAAAGCGTTCCCGTGCGGGAACGCTTTTTTTGTTGCGGGAACGCCACGAATTACGCGACGCGCTCGACGATAAGCCCGATCGGATTCGGGCGTTTCGGCGCAAGGCGATACGCGTTGCGGAAATATTCCATCGCCTGCTCCATTTTCGATTCGTCGT
>CAZWIK010000034.1:7406-13206 GCA_964633895.1 uncultured Enterobacteriaceae bacterium
AGGCGATACGCGTTGCGGAAATATTCCATCGCCTGCTCCATTTTCGATTCGTCGTTGTAGGCGATCTGAATGAGCGGCTCACCCTGCTTGACCTGAGTGCCGACTTTCTTGATGTCGAACGCGCCGACCGCGGGATCGTAAGAGCCGTCCTTTTTCTGAGCCAGCACCTGCACACCGCGCGCGATCAGCCCCGCGTTGATGAGGTGGACGTAGCCGCGCTTCGCGGCGGGCAGCTTCTTGACGTATTTCGCTTTCGGGAACTTGTCCGGATTGTCTATCCAATCCGGCTTGCCTCCCTGCGCGACGACCATTTCGCGGAATTTTTTGAGCGCGTCGCCGTTTTTGAGCACGCGGTCGATCGTCTGCTTCGCAGAAAGCGTCGAGCCCGCGACGCCCGCGAGACGTACCATTTCCATGCCGAGCTTGAAGACGAGTTCCTTCATGTCTTCCGGACCTTCGCCTTTGAGCAAATCGATGACTTCGAGAATTTCCAGCCCCGTGCCGACCGTGTTCCCGAGCGGCTGGTTCGCGTCCGTGACGAGCGCGACGCATTTGCGCTTCATGTTGCGGGCGACGCGCGTCAGCGTCCGCGCGAGCTGCTTCGCCTGTTCGAGTTCGCGGATGGAAGAGCCGTTGCCCCATTTGATGTCCACGACGAGACCTTCGCAGCCCTCGGCGAATTTTTTGGAAAGAATGCTGCTCGTGATCAGCGGGAGCGAACCGCTCGTCGCTGTCGCCTGACGGAGTGCGGAGAGCGTTTCGTCGATCGGCGCAATTTCCTTGTTCTGTTCCACGATGGCGCAGCCGACTTCGGAAAGAATCTTGATGCAGTCTTTCGTCGGGAGCTTCGATTTGAAGCCGGGAATCGCGTTCATCTTATCGACGGCGGAAATGACGAAATCTTCGTCGCGCGAAACGAACGCGGGAACGACGACGCCCGTCGCCGCCGCGAGCACGGCAAGCGCGATCGTCGTTTTGTCGCCGACGCCGCCGGTGGAAACTTTCGAAATCTTCGGATCGGAAATATCGTCCAAATCGACCGTATCGCCGGAGAACATCATTTCCTCGGAAAACGCCGCCGTTTCCGCGGCGGACATATTCTTGAAGTAAATCGCCATCAGCAGAGCCGCCTGCTGTGACGGCGGCATTTCTCCATCCATGACGGAATCGACGATGTGGCAGATTTCCTCTTTCGTAAATTCGCCGCCTTCCCGTTTCTTTTCAATCAAATATGCAAACGACGGCTTTAAGTCTTTTTTATTTTCGGAATGTTTTTCGGGCATGGTCTTTTTTTCTTCTTATTTGTAAATAGCTAGCGAAACGAGACAAGATAGATTCCGCTCGCCCTATTGAATCGTCGCAAAAATTTCCCATATTGTCGAGAAAAAAAACTGTTGACAATGCGCCTTTAAAAAAAATTTTCCGCGGGAACGCACACCGCGAAAAGCGCGGGAACGCCGTTATTTTTCGGCGGGCGGAGACGCGCCGTCTGCCTTGTTCACGGCGTCGAGGAAGCGCGGCAGATTTTTTTCCGCGCCGAAAAGCACGAGAACGTCGTCGCTCTGGAATTCGACATCGAGCTTCGGCACGCCGAGCGTCGCGCGTCCGTCGTGGTCGTAATCGCCGTTGGAAACGGGCAACACGCGGCTGATTATCGGATGCCTGACCACGCGTTTGACGGTAACGAGCAGAATTCGGTATTTTCTGAAAACGAGCGCGACCTGTTCCAGCGTTTTTCCCGCAAGCCCGGGCGGCACCGTCGCTTCGATGATGACATGACCGTCGCCGAGATCGTAGCCGTCCACGACGCCGCTGATCATCATCGAGTGTGCAAGCCCGCGCGCGGCGAATTCCTCGGGAACGACGAGCCGATCCACGTTGAGCAGGCGGAGAAGCCGTTCGTGCATCGGGGAAAGCACGCGGCAGATGACTTTTTTCGCGCCGAGCTCCTGCATGCGCAGCGTCAGCATCATCGACGCTTCGAAATTATCGCCGATCGCGATGACGACGGCGTCCATTTCGTGAATCGGATATTGGGCGAACGGCGCGGGATCGGCGAAATCCAGCACGACGGCGGCGGAAACGAAATCCTTGACCGCCGCGACGTTTTCCTCGCGCGGGTCGATCGCCAGAAGCTCCGCGCCCAAGCTCGCCAAGTGCGTGCAGAGATGCCGCCCGAAAATTCCCAGTCCGATAACGCAATATTTCATAAGCACAAAATTTATCCGCGTTCCCGCGCCGACGCAACCGCGTTCCCGCGCTAAGCGCAAATGCGCTCAACGGCGGATTCGAACGAATCGTGGTCGGAAAGAATCTCGATTTCAAGCCGCAGATAATAAATCGGCAACGGCGGCTTCAAGTCGCGGGAAAGGCGCACCATGTCCTTTTCCGTCGTTATAATGAACTCGGCGGCGGCGAGGCGCGCGCCTTCGAAGACCTCCGCGAGATCTTTTTCCGTGAAGCGGTGATGGTCGAAGAAGCGCCGGTTGTAAGCGATTCTCGCGCCGTAGCGGCGGACGAATTCCTCGAACTTGTCTGGCGTGGCGATCCCGCTGAACGTCGCGACGCGCCGCCCCGCCATTTCGCACAGCTCAATGTCGGGCAAATCGCCGAACACGGCGCACAGGCGTTTCGGTTGGTGCGTGCACTCGATGATTTCCGCCGTCGGATTGCCCTTGCGGATTTTTTCGATGAGCGCGGGATCGGGTTTGCCGTCGGATTTCGTCAGAAAAATATAGCTCCCGCGATGCAGATGCTCGACGGGTTCCCGCAGAATCCCGCGCGGGAGCAGATTCCCGTTCCCGAACGGATTCGTCTTGTCCACGAGCAAAAGATTGATCGAGCCGCGCAGCGGCAAATACTGCATTCCGTCGTCGAGAATGATGATGTCCGCGCCGAAATGCCGAATCGCGTATTCGCCGGCGTAAACGCGGTCTCGGTCCACGACGACGCACACGCCGCACGACACGAGATTGCGGGCGAGCATATACGGCTCGTCTCCGGCGACGTCCGCGCCGAGCAACACGTTCTTCCCGTCGGAAACGACGCGCGCCGCCGGGCGCGACGCGAGGTGTAGCCAGCGCAGAACGCGCCGGAACAGCGGCTCTTTCTTCGATTTGTAGCCGCGGGAAAGAATCGCGACCTTGCGCCCGTGAGATGCCATGACGCGCGCCATTTTCTCGACGACGGGCGTTTTCCCGGTCCCGCCGACCGTCAGATTGCCGACCACGACGACCTTGCAGCCCAGAGGCGTATCGCGCAGAATCCGCGTGCGGTAAAGGAAAAACCGAAGCCGCACGACGCGCTCGAACAGAAACGACAATCCGCGCAGAAACGCGGCGAGCACGCGCGCCGCCGGGCTCATGCGGGCGCGGTCGTAAATGACGTCCGTCACGAATTGCTCGAAACGTTCGCGCGCGCCGCGTTTGTCATGCAGAGGAGATTCCATTGAAAAACCTTGCAAAAACCTAATCCGAGGCTTGCCGATTTTCAAGTCGTAGTTATTCTATTACGGTTTTATTCATTCAGAGCAGCCATGCAACTCGAAATTCTTCGCACCAAAATTCTCCGCGCCGAAGTAACCGACGCGCAGCTTCATTACGAAGGTAGCCTCGCCATCGACAGTGAAATCATGCGGCTGATCGGAATGCTGCCGAACGAGAAAATCCTCGTCGGAAACATTTCCAACGGACACCGCTTCGAAACCTACGCCATTCCCGCGCCCGCGGGTTCCCGCGAGTTCTGCCTGAACGGCGCCGTCGCGCATCTGGGCAAGGTCGGCGACCTCATCGTCATCATGTCGTTCGCGCACATGGACGAGGCGGAAGCGCGGCAGTGGACGCCGCGCGTCGTCGTCTTTGGCGAGGGAAATTCGCGCATCGTCAAGCTGCAAAGCGACGTCGCTCCCGCGGAGATCGCCGCGAAGTTCAAACGCTGATTTTTCCCCGTTTCCCGTAAAAGCGTTCCCGCGCGGCAAAAGCCGTTTTTTTGCGGGAACGTTTTTTTTTCGCGCGCGCGGCGGGAACGCGGACGCGCGGGAACGGCGATTTTTTCAGACGCCTTGCCTGTCGTAAAGCTCCTTGTAGAGCGGACACGAAGCGTAAAGTTCGTCATGCGACCCGTCGCCGACGATTTTTCCCGCGCTGAAAACGAGAATGCGCTGCGCGATGCGGATCGAGGAAAAACGATGCGCGACGATGAACGTCGTCCGCCCGCGCGCGAGGCGTTCGAGGCTGTCCTGTATCCGGTTTTCGCTTTCCGAATCCAGCGCGGAAGTCGCCTCGTCCAAAATCAAAATCGGCGCGTCTTTCAGAAAAGCCCGCGCGACGGCGATGCGCTGGCGCTGCCCGCCGGAAACACCTTCGCCGACGTCTCCAAGCCGCGCGTCGATGCCCTGCGGCTTGTCTTTGAGAAATTCGTCGACGGCGGCGGCGCGCGCTGCGGCGGCGACTTCCGCGTCCGAAGCGTTCCCGCGCCCGAGGCGGATGTTTTCCCGAATGCTCTCGCGGAAAAGCACGGCGTGCTGGGAAACGAGGGAAATGAATTTCCGCAAATCGCGTTTCCGGACGTCGCGGACGTCGATCCCGTCCACGAGCACCGCTCCGGAATCCGCTTCGTAAAAGCGCAGAATCAGGCTCGCGAACGTCGTTTTTCCCGCGCCGCTCGGACCGACGAGCGCGACGGTCTGCCCCGCGGGAACGCGCACGCTGACGTGCGAAAGCGCGGCGACGCCGTTCCCGTAGGAAAAGCTCACGTCGCGAAATTCCACCGTTCCCGCGACGTTTTCGAGCTTTTTCGGACTCGCGGGATCGGGAATCGTGTCCGGCTCCGTCAAAATTTCTTCGAGTCGTTCAAGCGACGCCTGCGCCTGATTGAATCGGTTGAAGGAAACGCCCGCGCGCTTGATCGCGTCCGCCGCGAAGAACAGCGCGCCGGAAACCGCCATGAAATCCGTCAGTGCCATTCCGATGAGCCGTCCGCGCACGAGAATGAACGCGAGCGCGAGCGCGGTCAGCACTTCGAGCGTCGGCGTCAGCAGCTGCTGATATTTCACCGTCTTGAGCTGCGCGGCGCAAAAACGCCCGGACGCGCGCGCCATGCGGTCCGTCTGCGTGCGTTCCATCGCGTAGGCGCGGATTTCCCGCTGTGAGGCGAGGCTTTCCTGCACGACCGCCGTCAGTTCTCCGATGTTTTTCTGCGCCCCGCGCGCCTTGCGCACGACGCGTTTTCCGAAAATCAGGATCGGCACGAGGGCGACCGCCGCGAACAGCACGCTCGCGACGAACATCGCCGCCTCCGCCTTGCTCTGCAGCACGTAAATCAGCGCGCCGATCGCGCACAGTGCCGTGAGCGGCTGCTTCACGATGTCGCTCGAAATCTGCGTGATCATGTTCTGCACGTTTTGTGCGTCGGTAACGATGCGACTGAGAATGTCGCCGCGCATCTGCCGCTCGTGAAACGCCAGCGGCAATTCCTGCAGGCGCTCGAACACGCCGACGCGCAGATTTTCCAGCACGCGCAGTCCGAAATAATTCACTGCCATCGCGTTGATCCACATCGCGATCCCGCGCAGAACGAAAATCAGCGGCATCGCCGCACACGCCGTTAAAAGCACGACGTCCTGAAGATTTTCCGGACGGACGTGTCGCGCGAGAAAATCGACGACCGGTTGCGGCATCGTCGTCGGATCGAAGACGGCGGGAAACACTTTGTAAATCATCACGGGAATGCCGAATCCGCTCGTCGCCGCGGCGACGAATCCGGAGACGAGCGCGAGCGCGAGCCAGCCCTTCACCGGCCA
>CAZWIK010000034.1:13306-20020 GCA_964633895.1 uncultured Enterobacteriaceae bacterium
GCCGTCGCTTCGTCGAGCACGAGAATCGGCGCGTTTTTCAGAAAAGCCCGCGCGATGGAAACGCGCTGACGCTGCCCGCCGGAAAGCCCTTCTCCGCCCTCGCCGACGGGACGGTCGTAGCCCTCCGGGCGTTCCCGCGCGACTTCGTCGGCGGCGGCGAGCGTTCCCGCCGCTTCCGTTTCCGCGTCGCTCGCGGAGGGATTTCCCATACGAATGTTTTCCCGCACCGTTCCCTTAAAAAGCACGGGCGACTGCGAAACCAGCCCCACGATTTTCGCGCGGTCGGCGCGGGAAATTTTCCGCACGTCCTCTCCGTCGATTTTCACCGTTCCCGAATCGGGATCGTAGAAGCGGCAGATCAGATTGATGAACGTCGTTTTCCCGGATCCGCTCGGACCGACGAGCGCGACGGTCTGCCCCGCGGGAACGGAGACGGTAATTCCGCGCAGCACGGGAACGCCGCGCTTGTAGGAAAAATTGACGGACTCGAACGCGACGTCCCCGCGAATTTTTCCGAGCTTCACGGGAACGGCGGGCTCCGGCATCTCGTCCTTCGCGTAGATCACCGCGTCGATTCCGGCGAACATCCGCGTCGCGATCTGCATCGTGTTGTAGACGTTCCCGAGGCGTTTGATCGGATCGTAGCAGTAATAAAGCGCGAGCGCGAGCGCCGTGAACTGCGTCAGAGAAACGCCGCCGCGCACGCCGAGAAAAAGCGAGACGGAAAGCGCGACTACGCTCAAAATCTCGATAATCGGCGTGAGTGCCTGCTTCCAGGCGTTCATTTTGAAAACCGCCACGACGAATCCGTGAATTTTCCTGCGCAGAAGCTTGGACTGCTGATCTTCCAGGCAAAACGCGCGCACGTCGCGCTGCGCGGCGAGATTCTGCGAAACGACGCTCGCCACGTCGCTCAGCCCGGAAAGCATCTGCTTCATGCGGTTCAGCATCCGTTCGCCGATTTTCTTCGTCGCGGGAATGCACGCTCCCGCCAGCAGAAGATTCAGCAGAAGCAGCCCGATTTCATGGCTCGAACACGCCTGCCACGCGAGAAATCCCAGCGCGGCGAACAGCGTGAGCGGCTGAATCACGAGGTCGTTCGTCACGCCGAGCATCGAGCCTTGCAGCATCTGCGTGTAATAAACCGTCGTCGTCATCAGGTCGCCGCGGGAACGCCTGTCGTGATACGAAAGCGGCAACTCCTGCAAGCGCGCGAAGACCTGCAACCGCAGTTTTTCCAAAACTTCCAGCCCGACTTTGCTGATCAAATACGTGTTGAAAAAAGAAAACAGCCCGCGGAAAAGCATCAGCAACGGCATCGCGAGCGCGGCGGTCCACATCACGGCGAGCGGAATTTTGTCCGCGGGAACGTAGCGCTCGATCCGCGTTAGCAAAAAATCCGGCAGGGGCGCCTCGCCGAAGACCACGGGGAAGACCTTGTCCATCATCGCCGGCAACCCGAAGCCCGCCGTCGCCGCCGCGAGTGCGCCGCAGAACACCGCGACCAGCAGCAGCTTTTTTTCCGCGGACAAATACCGCCGCCAAAAGTCGCGGTAAACCGAAAAAAGCGACTGCCTGCTCGTCGGGGACGCCATCGAGAGAAAAAATCAAATCCCGGTGCCGCGATCGCCGCAGCCTTTTTCCAGAAGCTCGACAATCGCTTTCGCGCGGCAGAAATCCTGCAGATTCAGACGGCGCGGGAACGCGCGTCCGTCCCGCGCGAAGCCCGACGCCGCCAGCACCAGCTCCGCATTGAATTCCACCTGACTGAACGGCGTCCGCAAAACCTTTCCGCCTTCCCAGCCGGCGATCTGTCCGCTGAAACCGCAGACGTCCGTGCAGATGACGGGAAGCCCCGACCTCGCCGCTTCAAGTAGCACCGAACCGCCCGCCTCGCTCTCCGCCGGATGCACGAGCAAATCCATCGCGCACATCAGCTCGGGAACGTCGTGCCGCCCGCCCAGCGCGAAAACGCGGTCGCCGATTCCCGCCGACGCGGCGATTTCCAGATATTTTTCCGACGGAGCGTCGCCGACGAGGAAGAGCTTTGTGCGTTCCCGCAGCTCGTCGGGCAACGCCGCCACGGCGCAGACCGCCCGCTCCGCGCCCTTGCGCTTAAAATCGGAACCGATCAGCGCGACGGCGAAATCCGAATCCGAAAGCCCTCCTCCCAATTCTCCGCGCAGGCGGGCGCGCGCCCCGCGAGGATTTTCGACGTTCCCGCAACGCGTGTCGAACCCGGCGGGAACGATTTCAAATCGGGATTCCGGCGTGCCGTACCAGCGGCGGTAAATGCTTTTCTGCGCCTCGACCAAGGCAAGGATCCGCGTCTTCGATTCCGGAGAAAAAACCGCGCGCTCTAAATTCAGAAATGTGCGGTAACGCGGCAAAAACCGCTTCCATGCGCCGCTTTTTTTCCGCAACAGCGCGTCCGCCAAACAAATGTCGCCCGCGAAATAAAAATCCAGCCCGCCCATGCGGTTGAACCCGACGACGCAGTCGAATTTCTCCGCCGCGCGGATCCGCGCGACCTGCCGCTCGAACGATTTCGCGCGCGCGTGATTCGTCATGCCGGACAACGCGAGAACGCGCCAATCGATGCAGGCGTTCCCGCAGAACAGAGGCATTTCGCTGGAATCGTCGCCGCAGAAACACACGACGTCGTGCCCGCGCGCCACACAGGCTTCCGCGACCCGCAGAAAATCCTTCTGCAGACCGCCGTAGGGGAAGTATCGGAAAATGCACAGCGCGATTCTCATCTTCGGTCAGAGAGCGTATTCTTAAAGAGAATCATGACCGGCGGGAACGTTCAATCGTAAATTTCGCCGCTCGCCGCGCGGGAACGGCGGCGTTGGCGCGGATTCCTGCGGATTCCGCAGACCTCAAAATGAAACCGGTTTTTCACGATTTTCATCTTCCTATCGAAACGTATTCGACGCCGGAGGCTTTCATCGCGGGAACGGAGAAACAGTTGCGGCCGTCCAACACCAGCGGACGCCGCATCCGCCGCAGAAACGTCTCCGGCGGGAGCGCTTTGACCGCCGCCCAGTCCGTGAAGATGAAGCAAATGTCCGCGCCGGAAAGCGCGTCTTCGATGCGCGCGCAGTATTCGATCTCCGTCGGATAAAGTTTCCGGAAATTTTTCTCTCCGGCGGGATCCCACGCCGCGACGCGCGCGCCGTCGTCCAGCAGCAGCGGAATGTTCGTCAGCGCGGGCCCCTCGCGCAGATCGTCCGTTCCCGGCTTGAACGTCAGCCCGAGCACCGCCGCGCGCAGCCCGGTCAGCGATTCGTAGAATCGGCGCGATTTTTTCAGCAGTTTCAGCTTCTGATTTTCGTTCACTTCGATCGCCGCCTTGACGGTCTTGATTTCGCAGTCGTGGAAATTCGCCAGCCAATACAGCGCTTTCGTGTCCTTCGGGAAACACGAACCGCCGTAGCCGATGCCCGCGTTCAGAAACTTGTTCCCGATGCGCGAATCAAAGCCCATTCCCGCCGACACCGCGTCGATGTCCGCGCCGACGATTTCGCACACGTTCGCGATTTCGTTGATGTAAGAAATTTTCAGCGCGAGGAAATCGTTTGACGCGTATTTGACCATTTCCGCGCTACGGCGGTTCATCGTCAGCACGGGCGCGTTGAAGCCCGAATACATCGCGCGGATTTTCTCCGCCGCGTCCGCGTTTTCCGCGCCGATGACGATGCGGCTCGGCGCGAGCGTGTCGCGCACTGCCGTGCCCTGCGCGAGAAATTCCGGATTGGAGACGACGTCCACCCTCACCGCGCGCTTCAAGCGTTCCCGCAGGCGCGCTTCCGCCTTGTCGTTCGTCCCGATCGGCACCGTGGACTTGATGATGACGACGCAGTCCCGCGCGAGCGATTCCGCGATTTTGTCGAGCACGGCGTAAAGGAAGCTCAGATTCGCCGAGCCGTCTTTCTTCTCTGGCGTGCCCACGCCGATGATGATGACTTCCGCGTCGCGGTATGCCGCCGCCGCGTCCGTCGTGAACGTCAGGCGGGAACGGTTTTTCGCCAAAAGCGCGTCCAGCCCGTCTTCGTAAATCGGCGACGTTCCCGCGTTGAGCATCGCAATTTTGTCCTCGGCGACGTCTGTGCAGGTGACGTCGTGCCCGCGCTCCGCCAGGCACACGCCCGTAACCAGCCCCACGTATCCCGTTCCCGCGACTGTAATTTTCATAATTCCGTTTTTTTGAGATTTTTTTTTCTTTTCTGGCGGCGACGTTCATCGATCGCGTCTCCGCACGGAAGCCCATCCGCTGATTTCGTCCTGTTTCCTCTGTTCCCTTTCAAACAACGCCGGCAACGTCGGATACGCTCGCAGAACATTTTTCAATTGGACGAGAAACGGACGTTGCCCCCCCCCCGAATCGTTGATTCTGCAAAGTCCGCACTGTTGTGTTCCCGGGACATAGAAGAGCTTTGCGATATTGCCATTCACGACTTTCGGATAATACCCCTTGAGTGCCGCCATCAGCCAAAACCAGATGTCGTCGCTCGTCGGCGCAAGTGACATGAATTTTTCTTCGTCGCAGATGTCGTCGTGGAAGCAGCCGGGCGGATACAATACGCCGCCGCAACCGGTCAACTTGTTCAAGCAGGAATCCGACGGGTAATAGTCGTATCCGCCGACCACCGTCGAAATCTCGTCGTTCCCGTCGAACCTGATTTTCGTGACTCGGTGCGCGGGGATGCATCGGGGATCTTCAAGGTGC
The DNA here is from genome assembly GCA_964633895.1 of uncultured Enterobacteriaceae bacterium. Taxonomy (GTDB): domain Bacteria; phylum Verrucomicrobiota; class Verrucomicrobiia; order Opitutales; family UBA953; genus Spyradosoma. Next base: position 18,039 of record CAZWIK010000034.1, read on the forward strand.
GCGCGATAAAGCAGTTCGAGCCACGGACGGACGTAGATCAGATCGTCGTCCGCCGTAACGATGATGTCGTGCGGGAACGCTTTCAGCGCGGGAATGAGTTTTTTGTAAGACTTGACGTCCTTTGTCCAACGGATTTCCAGTCCGAACTCCCGCAACGCGAGCAATTCCGGAGGAAGTTCCGCTTCTTTTTTCGGGAATTGCGAATCCGCGAGCCACAAAACCAGAGCGTCCGGTTTCAGCGTCTGCTGAAGCAGACTTGCGATCGTCAGATGCACCGTCTTTATTCTCGCGGGATGCGAAGTGAGCGAAACGACAATCCGTGGATTTCGCCCGCTATTCGCGTCGATGCCGATTTCTCTGACGGGCGGATTTTCGATCGGGAGCCGAATCATTTCGCCCAAGCGCAAATTCCATTCTTCCGGATAAAGTTCCATTTTTCCGGAAGCCCGCGTGAACGTCATCTCCGCGAAAAGGAATTTCCCGTTCCGCAGGCGGAAGAAATCGACCCAAACTTGAATGAAGCCCTTGCTGAGTTTCCGCGAAACCGAGAGGATTTCTTCAAGCTCCGCGGGTCTCGGTTCCTCATTTCCCGGAACGCGATCCCGAAACTCCGTGAACGGCAGCTTGTTCCATTCCGTGTCATAAAAAATTCGCGTCCCGTGATCCGCGGAATGCGCGCCGCCAAAAACGACGCGGATAATCTTCGGCTCGCCGTCCACGCAGAAGACCGACCAGTCATAAGCACCTTTCTCGTCCACGTCCAAGAACACTTCGGCGAAAACCCGCGGCTTTATTCCCGCGTAGTGCATCTCGAAGCCCGCGCAATATTCGAATTTCCGCGAAAGCCAGTCGTCGAACGTCTTTTTCGCTGTCGCCCTGTCGAATTTCGATTTGTCCGCGACGACGAGATTGAATCCGTTCCCGTGGTTCGTTTTCAGAACAAATTTGTCCGGCAGCGCGGCGAAGTCGATTTCGTCGAATTTGTCCCAGACGCCGAGAACGCGCGTCAGATACACTTCCCCGATTTTTTCTTTGATCCAATTCCGCACGGCGAGCTTGTCCGCGAGCCGCGTTTTCAGTGGCGCTACGTCATACAGCTTGAGCCATTGAATTTTTTCGTCGAACGTTTTTGGATTTTCAAGATTCAGATCCCTTCCACCGCGCAGTTTGAACCAAAGGCTCAGTTCGCGTTCCCGCGACGCGGCAAGAACCGTTTCGTAATAGGCGAAATTTTTATAAGAAAACGCGCTGCGAATCTGCGACGTGAGCCAATTTTCGTAGGCTTCGATCCGCGGAGAATTTGCGTTGGGCGCGAACAGCTCTTCCGAAAATTCCCGCGTCGCCAGCGGGTTGCGTTCCCGTAGCTTGTCGTAAAAATTCGGGAACGCGTCGCCCAACAGCCGATAGTTCACGTAAGAAACGAGCCGGTTCTGCGTGTCTTTCTGCATTTTGGCGATCTCCGCAAGCCGTTTTTCCAGCACGACGTCGCGTTCCCGTGCCCGCGCAATTTCGCGCTTCAATTCGTCCGAACGTTGCGCCGCATCCGCGCGGATTTCGCGTTTCAATTCATCGGAACGCCGTGTCGCCTCCGCGCGCATCGCGCGGATTTCTCCGCGCAGAACCCGCGCCTGCTCTTCGGCGCAACGCCGCAAGTGCCGCTCCGTGTGGACGATTTTCCCGCGCGTCACGGGAATGAGAGCGTCGAATACGCGCCAAAGCGGATTGCGGCTTCGTTCCGCCTCGCGACGGCGGGAACGCTCCTCCGGAGAAAGGGTTCTGATGTCCACACCGTCGCGCGGACGCAGATTCAGATGTTTCGCGCGAAACGCCTTGCGTTTTTTCTTTGAAAAAATGAACAGCGACGCCGCGCGCACGCAGAAGCGTTTCAACGCAGAATCCCGCCGCAACTCCGGATTCGACCGCAGGTCGATTCCGTCTTTCGGCGTCAAATCCATGTGGCGTTCCCGCCAACGTTTCCGCGC
>CAZWIK010000035.1:0-18577 GCA_964633895.1 uncultured Enterobacteriaceae bacterium
GTTCGGATTCTCCGTTTTTTTTGTTCCCGCGTTTTCCCGCGCGGCGAAAGCCGTTTTTTTTCGCGGGAACGCTTTTCTGCGCGCTTGAATTTCAGCGCGGACGCATGATTTTTTTTGTTTTTGAATTCCGCGTTTTCCCGCGCGGGAACGGTCAGAGACGCGGCACGGCGGCGAGGAGCGTTTTCGTGAATTCGGATTTCGGCGCGCCGTAAACTTCGTCGGGCGTGCCCCGCTCGACGATTTCTCCTCGGCGCATGACGAGCACGTAGTCGCTCAAATCCTCGACGACCGCCAAGTCGTGCGCGATGAACAGATAGGAAACGCCGGTTTCCGCCTGAATTTTTTTCAGCAGCGCGATGATCTGCGCCTGCACGGAAACGTCGAGCGCGGAAACGGGTTCGTCGCAGACGATGAGTTCGGGGCGAACGGCGAGCGCGCGCGCGACGGCGATCCGCTGCCGCTGCCCGCCGGAAAATTCGTGCGGATAGCGCAGCCGGCAATCTGCGTTCAGCCCGACCTGTTCGAGTAGCGCGGCGATCTGCGCGTCGCGTTCCCGCGCGGACATTTTCGGAAAATGAATTTCCAGCGGTTCGGAAAGAATCGACGAAATCGTCAGCCGCGGATCCAGCGACGCGTAGGGATTCTGAAAAATCATCTGAATCCGGCGGCGCAGCGAGAGCGGCATCCGCGCCGTCGGGAAGCGGGAAATTTCATCGTTCCCGCAGAAAATTTTTCCGGAGTCGATGCTCTGCAGGCGCAGAATCGCGCGACCTAGCGTCGATTTCCCGCAGCCGGATTCGCCGACGAGCCCGACCGTTTTTCCGCGCGGGACGTCGAACGAAACGTCGTTCACCGCGTTAAAAATTTCTTTTTTCCCGAAGCCGAAAATTTTCCGCGTTCCCGCGCGCCGCGCGAAGCGCACGGAAACGCCGCGCACGCGCAGGACGGGCGGCGGGAACGCGTCGCTCGGCGTTTCGTCCGTCATCGCGGTTCGCCTCCCAAAATTTCGTCGAGCGCGATCCACGCGGCGGCGGGAACGCATTCGGGGCGGGAAAGCGCGTTCGCGCCGAATCGCGGGAGCGCGGCGAGCCACGCGTCGGATTTTTCGGCGGGCACGTTTTCCGAGGCGCAGATTTTTTTCAGCGTCGAGCCGAGTTGCTTGCGGCGGTAGATGAAAAGCCCGCGGATCAGCCGCCGCGCGGTTTTTCCGAAGACGCGCGGATTTTCGCGGCGGCGCAGATGCAGCAGATACGAATCGACTTTCGGCGGCGGGAAAAAGCACTGCGCGGGGACCTTGTGACCGGGCGCGCGCTCGTAGGCGGCTTCGAGGAAAACGGAAAGCGCGCCGTAGTTTTTCGTTCCCGCGGCGGCGGTGAAGCGGTCGGCGGCTTCTTTTTGCAACATCAGCACGAGCGTTTCGGGCAGATTTCCGCGTTCCAGCACGGCGTCCATCCACGGCGAAGAAATCGCGTAGGGCAGGTTTGCGACGATTTTGAACGGCGTTCCCGCGGGCATTTTTTCTGGAAACGCGGCGAGCGGGAAACCCATCGCGTCGGCTTCCGTCAAATCGAACGTCCGCGGATAATCCGGAGCGACGCGTTCCCGCAGGTGCGCGGCGAGCGTCGCATCGCGCTCCACGGCGAAGACGCGCGCGCCCGCCTGCAGAAGCGTCGTCGTGAGCGTGCCGAGTCCGGGCCCGACTTCGACGACGGCGTCGCCCGCGCGGATCTGCGCCAGTTCAAGCGATTTGCGGACGATGTTTCCGTCCGTGAGAAAATTTTGGCCCAACCATTTTTTCGGCGAATGCGAAAGCGCCGCGAGCAGTTCCCGCGTCGTGTTCAGGTTGTATGGTCCCGTCAGCATCGTTTTTTCTGCGCGGATTTTTAGCACAAAGAGCGCGGGGAACGCGAAAGTTTTTTGCGGCGTTCCCGCGGGTTCAGCGTTCCCGCGTCGCGTCGGCGTTTCCGCGCTTTACTCTTGAAAGCAGAAGCGCGCCCGCGATGAAGAGCAGGGCGATGGAGGCGATTCCCGCGCGCGTGGAAAACAACCCGTCTTTTCCTGCGGGAACGACCGCCGCGATGAACGCGATGAGTAGCGGACCGAGAATCGTCGAGCAGCGTCCGATCATGCAGTAAAATCCGAAAAACGAAACTTCGCGTCCGGTGGGAATGAGCGTCGCGAAAAACGAGCGCGAAAGCGCCTGAACGCCGCCCTGCACCATGCCGATCAGCGCGGCGAGAACGAACATCGGCGAAATCCCGACGCCGAAAATTTCGAGCGTTCCCGCGGGCATCAGCGCGCCGTAGAGCGAGACTCCGACGTAGACCGCGAGCGCGACGAAGAGAATCGTCCGCGCGCCGAATTTTTTTCCGAGCCCGCCGAAAATCACCGCGCAGGGCACGCCGAAAATCTGCACGATGAAGAGCGCGAGAAAAAGGTCGTCCGCGGAAAATCCGAGCGCGTTCCCGTAGCGCACGGCGCTCGTGATGATCGTGTGAACGCCGTCGATGTAGCAGAAATACGCGAGTATGAAGCTGCGCACGCGGCGATCCCGCCAGAACGCGGCGCAGGTTTCCTTCAACGCGGAAAATTCCGCGCGCGGGCTCGGTCTGCAGCCGCTTGGCGTTCCCGCGCGCCCGCGCTCCCGCCGCGTCAGAAGCGGCAGCGCGAACGCCAGCCACCAAACCGCGCCGAAGCCGAAAAGCAGGCGCGGATCGGGTCTTTCCGAAAAACCGAGAACGCCGTAAAACTGCGTCCAGACGACGACCGCGCCGAGCAGAATCACACCGCCGAGATAGCCGGCGGAAAACGAAAGCCCGCTCACGAAATGGCGTTTTTCCGGCGCGGCGACGTCGAGTAGCAGCGAATCGTAAAAAAGATTCGCGCCGAAAAATCCGACCGCCGCGCAGACGTAGACGACCGACGCCGCCTGCCAGAATCCTGCGTCGATGAACGCGAGCAGTGCCATGCCGACGATTCCCGTTCCCGCGAGGACGCGGAAAAATTTCATGCGCAGACCGCCGTGTTGCGCGATCGTCGCGAGCAGCGGCGAAAGCAACGCGACGAGAACGCTCGCCGCCGCGAGCGTCAGCGAGTAGCGGAACGTCTTGTCGCTCGGCGCGGTCTGCGGCGCGCTCCAAAATTCGTTGAAAAGAATCGGGAAAAGCACGGCGAGCACGATCATCGAAAACGCGGTGTGCCCGACGTCGTAAATCGCCCAGCGCAGCGCTCCCGCGAATCTTTTTTGAGGAGGCGAATCCATTTGCGCCATTTTCCGCGTTCCCGCCGATTTCCGCAAATTGAAAAACGGGTCGCGGATTTCTTCTTTCCGCTTTTCAAAGGCGGGAACGCGTCGCATAATGCGGAGCGATGAGCGGGATTTTCTGCGGCAGAGAATGGTTCGCGGCGGCGGCGGCGCTTTTTTGGGCGGCGGCTGCCGTCGGGATTTTTTCGGCGTTCCGTTCGCGCGGGAACGGCGCGTCGGGCGCGGTTCGCGCGGCGGGATTTTTTCTGCCGCTCGCGGCGTGGGCGCTTCTGAGCTTCGCGCTTTCGCGGCGCGGCACGGAAAGCGGGACGCTGCCGGTCTCCGACATTTTTGAAATTTTCCAGACGCTGGGCTGGTTCGCGATGTTTTCCGTCGTGTTTCTCCGCGCGGTCTGGTCGCTTCGCGTTCCCGCCATTTTCGGCGCGGGCGCGGCGGCGTTGCTTTGTTCGATCGGTTTCGCGAATGCGGAAACCTGGGACGCGCCGCGCGTTCCCGCCGAGCCGATCGCGGGAACGCCGTGGGCGGGCGTCCACGCGGCGTTCGCGACGGTCGCCTACGCGTGTTTCACGGCGGCGGCGATGGTCTGGCTGATTTTTCTCGTCCAGAATTCCGCGCTTCGGCGACGGCGCACGCACCGTTTTTTTTCGAAGCTTCCCGACTTGGCTTCGCTCGACCGCATCGCGGGGCGGCTCTGCGCTGCGGGACTGGTGATTTTCGGCGCGGGCGCGGCGATCGGCGTCGCCGTGCTTCTGTGCGGCGGTCGGCTCGGCTCGACGCTGGCGATCTACAAAACGTCGCTCGCCGCGGCGATTTTCGCGGGATTTTTTCTCGTGGTTTTCCTGCGTCGCAAAAATAAGATTTCCGCCGTGAAGACCGCGCGCGCGGGCTTGGCGGTTTTCGTCGCCGCGCTGATTCTGCTCGGCGGCACGGCGTGCATCCGCGCCGCTTCCGAGCGGGCGGCGGGAACGCGGACGGCGACGGAGGCGTTTTCCGAATGAGCGTTCCCGAAGCGAAAGAAAAAATCGTCGCGCTTTCGTGCAGTTTCCGCACGGCGGAATCTTCCGTGCTGGAGCGGCTTGCGCTTTCGCGGGAACGCCTCGACAAGCTTTACGCTGAGCGCGCGTTTTCCGCGTTTCCGGAATGCGTCGCGCTTTCGACCTGCAACCGCGTCGAAATTTACGCGGCGGGCGGGAACGTTTCAGCGGAAAAAATTGCGGGAACGCTCGCGGGGATTTCTGGCGTTTCCGAAGGAGAAATTCTGAAAAATTCCGCTGTGTTTTCCGGCGCGGACGCGGTGCGGCATTTGTTCGAGGTCGCTTCGGGGCTGGAATCGCGCATGATCGGCGAGGCGGAAATTCTCGGTCAGGTCAAGGTCGCTTACGCGGCGGCGCGGGCGGCGGGAACGGCGGGAACGGCACTCAATCGCGTTTTTCAGAAAAGTTTTCACGCGGCGAAATGGGCGCGCGCGAACACGGGAATTTCGCAGGGGCAGGTGAGCGTCGGGAACGTCGCCGTGGAGCTTGCCGGACGCGTTTTTGGCGAGCTTTCGCGCTGTTCGGTGCTCGTCGTCGGCACGGGCGAGGTCGGGCGAAAAACGGCGCAGGCGTTCGTTTCGCGCGGGGCGGGGAACGTGCTGGTCGCGAGCCGGAATTTCGAGCGGGCGCGGGCGTTTGCGGCGGGAATCGGAGCGTTCGCGGCGGAGACGGATTCCGTCGCCGAGCGCGCGATTCGCGCGGACATCGTCGTCGGTTGCGCGAGCGTTCCCGCGCCGCTGATTTCCGAGGAAAAGCTTCGGGAAATTCTGCGTTCCCGCGGCGGGCGTCCGCTGTTTCTGATCGATTTGGGAATGCCGCGCAATTTTCCGACGGGCGTTTCCGCCGACGAGCTTTGGATTTACGGGCTGGAGGATTTGGCGGAAATCGCGAACGAGAATCTTTCCACGCGGGAACGCGAAGCCGCCGCCTGCCGCGAAGAGCTTTCTGCGCGTGCGCGGCGCGTGTTTTCCGCGCTTTGATTCCGCGCGTTTTTGCGCTTGCGCGGCGGCGCGATTTTTCGAGAATTGGAGACCTTTTCCGATTATTTATTTCCGCAGAAAAATTTTATGAAAAAAACGATTCTCGCCGCCGTCCTCGGCACTATCGCCCTGCATTGTTTCGCTGTGCAACCCGCGCTCGATGGTTTCCGCTACGGATTTTATTCCGCTCCCGCGGGAACGGAATGGGAAAACCCGGAATTTCTCGCGTTGAACAAAGAGCAGCCGCGCGCGACTTTTTATCCGTTTGCCGACGCGAAGAGCGCGCTGCGGATTTTTCCCGAAGCCGATTCGAAATACTGGAAATCGCTGAACGGGAACTGGAAGTTTCACTGGGCGAAGACGCCCGCCGAGCGCCCCGCTAATTTTTACGAAAAGGATTTCGACGTTTCCGCGTGGGACGAAATTCCCGTGCCGTCGAACTGGAACGTCGTCGGGCTTTCCGAAAAGGGCAACGGGCATCACAAATACGGTCTGCCAATTTACGTGAACCAGCCCGTGATTTTCCAGCACCGCGTCGCCGTCGACGACTGGCGCGGCGGCGTGATGCGCGAGCCGCCGAAAGATTGGACGACTTACGAATACCGCAACGAAGTCGGTTCGTATCGCCGCGATTTCGTCGTTCCCGCGGATTGGGACGGTCGCGAGATTTTTCTGAATTTCGACGGCACGGATTCGTTTTTTTATCTTTGGGTGAACGGAAATTACGTCGGATTTTCGAAAAATTCGCGCGATCCCGCGTGCTTCGACGTCACGAAATTCGTGAAGCCCGGCGAAGCGGTGACGATCGCCGCGGAAGTTTACCGCAACAGCGACGGCTCGTTTTTGGAAGCGCAGGACATGTTCCGCCTGCCCGGAATTTTCCGCACGGTTTCAATGTATTCCGTGCCGAAAATTTTCATCCGCGACATTTTCGTCAAGCCGTCCGCCGCGGGAACGCTGAAAATCGACGCCGAGCTTGAAAACCGTAGCGGCGGGAACGCGGACGCGGAATATCGCCTGCGCTATTCGCTTTTTGAAAACGCGCTTTACGGCGGCGTTCCCGAGGGCGCGCGGGCGGTCGCGTCGGCGGAAGTTTCCGCGTCCGTTCCTGCGTCGGGAACGGCGGTCGACGTGCCCGAGGCGGAAATTGCGCCGGACGGCGCGAAGCTCTGGTCGGCGGAAGAGCCGAACTGCTACACGCTCGTCGCGGAGCTGATCGACGCGGCGGGAACGGTCGTCGAAACGACTTCCGTTCTGACCGGTTTTCGCACGGCGGAAATCAAGACCGCCGTCGATGATTTCGGCAAAAACGGACGCTGGTTTTTCGTGAACGGCAAGACGGTGAAGCTCAAGGGCGTGAACCGCCACGAAACGCATCCGGAGCGCGGACACGCGCTCACGCGCGAGGACATGGAGGAGGAAATTCGGCTGATGAAGCGCGCGAACATCAATCACGTGCGCGACTCGCATTATCCGGACGATCCCTATTGGTATTTTCTCTGCAACCGCTACGGAATTTATCTCGAAGACGAGGCGAACATCGAGTCCCACGAGTATTATTACGGCAAGGAATCGCTTTCGCATCCGCCGGAATGGCGCGCCGCGCACGTCGCCCGCGTGATGGAAATGGCGAACCGCAACAAAAATCATCCGTCGATCGTGATCTGGTCGCTCGGGAACGAGGCGGGACCGGGCGTCAATTTCGTTCACGCGTATGACGCGCTGAAGGCGCTGGACGTTTCGCGTCCCGTGCAGTATGAACGCAACAACGACATCGTCGACATGGGCTCGAATCAGTATCCGTCGGTCGGCTGGGTCGTCGGCACCGCCCGCGGGGAGGCGGGGCGCAAGTATCCGTTCCACATTTCCGAATACGCGCATTCGATGGGCAACGCGATGGGCAATCTCAAGGATTACTGGGACGCGATCGAATCGTCGAACTACATCATGGGCGGCGCGATTTGGGACTGGGTCGATCAGTCGATTTACAATTGGGACGCCGCGACGGGAAAACGTTTTCTCGCCTACGGCGGGCAGTTCGGCGATTATCCGAACGACGGGCAGTTCGTGATGAACGGTCTGATTTTCGGCGACCGCGAGCCGAAGCCGCAGTATTTCGAAGTCAAAAAAGTTTATCAGAACGTCGGCGTGAAGACCGTCGGCGAGCCCGCCGCGGGAACGCTTGAAATCTTCAACAAAAATTATTTCACGGACTTGTCCGGCTACGACGTCGTCTGGACGCTGACCGAAGACGGCGAGAAAATCGCGGGCGGCGTTCTCGACGTCGGCGACGTTCCCGCGCGTTCGAAGAAAACCGTGCGGCTTCCGCTCGCGGGAACGGTGTTTCGCCCCGACGCGGAATATTTCGCGACGATTGAATTCAAATTGAAAAAAGACGAATTCTGGGCGCAGAACGGTTACGTGCAAATGGCGGAGCAACTGCCGATCCGCGCCGCCGAAAGCCGCCGAAAGCTGCCCGCCGCTTCGGTGAAAATTCGGGAAAGCGATACCGCGTTCACGGCGGTTTTCGGAGCAAATTCGTTCGCGGAATTTTCCAAAACGACGGGAACGCTCACGCGCCTCGTTTACGGCGGGAAAGAAATCATCGCCGACGGGAACGGGCCCGCGCTGAACGCGTTCCGCGCGATCGTCAACAACGACGCATGGACATCCGGCAAATGGTTTCAGGCGGGGCTGTGGGCGATGCGCCACGAGGTCGTCGGCAAGCCCGTCGTTCTGAAAAACGCGGACGGCACGGCGACGCTTTCGTTCGTCGTGCGTTCGCAGGGAAAAAACGCGGGAACGCTCCGGGGCGATCCGCGGATTCAGCACGGGAACGCGATGAACGGAATTCCGCGCCGCATCGACGTCGGGCGCGCGCTCGGCGAAAACGATTTCGCGTTCACGACGCACCAGATATGGACGGTTTATCCCGACGGCTCCGTCGAACTCGCGGCGAACATCGCGTCGAACAACGCTTCGTTCGACTTGCCGCGCCTCGGCTACACGCTCGACGTTCCCGCGGAATTTTCCGAGTTTTCTTATTGCGGGCGCGGACCGCAGGAAAATTACCGCGACCGCGAATCCGGCGCGTTCATCGGTCTCTACGCGTCGCCCGTCGCCGCGCAACTCGCGAATTACACGAAACCGCAGGAAACGGGAAATCACGAAGACGTGCGCTGGTGCGCGCTGACGGACGCGGACGGGAACGGCGTCGTCTTCATCGCGTCCGACGGCGCGTTTTCCGCGCAGGCGCTACCCGTGAAGGCTCTCGACCTGCTTTTCGCGGCGAATCCTTTTGAACTCGACGAAAAAATCGCGGGAACGCGCGCGACGACGCTCAATCTCGACGCGGGCGTGCGCGGGCTGGGCGGCGCGAGTTGCGGACCGGATACGGAAAAGCGCGACAAGGTTTTCGCCGAGCCGACGGATTTCGGCTTCATCATTCGGCCGATTTCTGCGGGAACGCCGCCGCGCGTGACCGCGAACGTCGCTCCGGCGGGAGCGGTGCCGATTTCCGTCGCGCGCGACGAGGCGGGAACGGTTTCCGTTTCGTCGAAAAATCGCGGCGCGGAAATTTTCGTTTCGCTGAACGGCGCGCCCGCGCGGAAATACGAGGGCGCGTTCCCGTTCAAGGACGGCGGGACGGTCGCCGCGTGGTTCGCGGGAACGCCGGAGATGAAAACGGAAATCGTCTTTCCGAAAATCGACAAAGTGCGCATCTCCGTTTCTTTCGCCAGCTCCGAAAACGGCGGGAATGAAGCCGCGTCGAATCTGACCGACGGCAATCCCGCGACGCTCTGGCACACGGCGTATTCCGTCACGCAGGCGGATTATCCGCACTGGGTCGATTTCGACATCGGCGAGACGAAAAAAATCAAGGGCGTGAGCTATCTTCCGCGGCAGGACGGCGGGACGAACGGCGACGTCAGGCGCTACGAGATTTTCGTCAGCGGCGACGGTCGCGAGTGGGGCGAGCCCGTCGCTGTCGGCGAATTTTCCGGCGACAAGGCGGAAAAGAAAGTGCTTTTCTCCGCGCCGGTCGAAGCCCGCTTCGTGCGCTTCCGCGCGCTGTCTTCCCAGAACGGACAGATTTACGCTTCGGGCGCGGAATTTTCCGTGCTTGAAGACTGAACGCGCCGTTCCCGCACCGCGCGAAGAAAACTCGTTCCCGCGGAAAAAAAAGGAATTGACGACGGCGTTCCCGCGGTCTTTTCCGCATTCGGAAATTCCGCATTTTGAAATTGCGTTCCCGCGCGGGAAAGCGTTCAATGCACGAACATTTTCAACACAGAAAGCAAAATACCATGCAAGTATCCTACAAAGACCTCGGTTTGGTTAACACGAAGGAATTGTTCAAGAAGGCTCACGCCGGACACTACGCGATTCCCGCGTTTAACTTCAACAACATGGAACAGATGCAGGCGATCATTCAGGCTTGCGTCGAAACCAAGTCCCCGGTGATCCTTCAGGTCTCCAGCGGCGCGCGCAAATACGCGAACCAGACGCTTCTCCGCTACATGGCGCAGGGCGCGTGCGAATACGCGAAGGAACTCGGCTTCAACGTTCCCGTCGTCCTTCACCTCGACCACGGCGATTCGTTCGAACTGTGCAAATCCTGCGTCGATTACGGATTTTCTTCCGTGATGATCGACGGCTCGGCGCTCCCGTTCGAAAAGAACATCGAGCTTGCGGCGAAAGTCGTTGAATACGCCCACAAATACGACGTCACGGTCGAGGGCGAGCTCGGCGTTCTCGCGGGAATCGAAGACGAAGTTTCCCACACACATTCCAACTACACCGACCCGGAAGACGTCGAAAAATTCGTCAAATCCACGGGCGTCGATTCTCTCGCGATTTCGATCGGCACGTCTCACGGCGCTTACAAATTCAAGCCGGAACAGTGCACAAAGAACGCGGACGGCATTCTCGTTCCGCCGCCGCTGCGCTTCGACATTCTCGAAGAAGTCGAAAAGCGCATTCCGGGCTTCCCGATTGTTCTTCACGGTTCGTCTTCCGTTCCGCAGGAATACGTCAAAATCATCAACGAAAACGGCGGCAAACTCGTCGCCGCGGTCGGCATTCCCGAAGACCAGCTCCGCAAGGCGGCGGCTCTCGGCGTCGATAAAATCAACATCGATTCCGACGGTCGTCTCGCGATGACGGCGGCGGTTCGTCAGGTCTTCACGCAGAAGCCGGCGGAATTCGACCCGCGCAAATACCTCGGACCGGCACGCGACGAGCTCAAAAAGCTCTACATGCACAAAATCAACAACGTGCTCGGCTCCGCCGGAAAAGCGTAATAGCCGCTCTCCGTTCAAAAAAGCGTTCCCGCGATTCGTTCACGGGAACGCTTTTTTTTGCCGTCCGAAATGCGCCTCATTTTCCGAAACAACGGCGGTTTTTATGCGTTTCCTTTTTTCTAAAATTTTTTAATATTCTTCCCCTTTGATGAAAAAGTTTCTTCTGATGGCTTCTTTACTCGGGACGGCTGTCGCGCTCGGCGCGGAAAGCATCGTTCCCGCAGACGAAGCGGCGCCCGAGACCGAACCGACTGCCGCGCCGCGTTCCCGCGGTCCGCTCATGCTTCCGGAAATCACGGACGAGGACGTCGCGAAAATCGTCCGCACGGGCGACATGCTGGCGCTGGACGCGGCGATTCCGAAGGCGTTGCGCGAGAATCTGGGCATCGCCGTGAGCCGCGTCGAAAAATCCATTGTCGCGGATTCCGAAGACATCGCGAAGGCGGCGTTCGACCCGACGTTCTCGTTCACATCGATTTACGACACGGCGGGAACGACGCCGTATTGGAGATTTAATTCGAACCGCACGAGCTCGCAGGGCTGGCAGAATCAGGTCGCCGTTTCCAAGAAATTTTCTTACGGCACGGACGCGTCGGTTTACGGGAACTTCAATCGCGGCTACAATTTGGACGGCGATCCGTATTCCGCGGATTCCTCCGCTGCGGCGGGCGTCAGCATCACGCAGCCGTTGCTGAAAGGTTTCGGCGAAACAGTGAATCTCGCGCCGATCGTTACCGCGCGTCAAAACGTGTTGATGAGCGGTCTTTCCCTGCGCAAGACGACGCTCGATCTGATTTACGACACGGAGGTTGCCTACTGGAATTTGTCCGCGAGCTATGCGCTCGTCGCCGCGCGGCTGAGCAGCGTGCGCTACGCGGAAAACGTTCTCGAACAGACGAAGAAAAAACGCGCGCTCAAATCGGCGACGCTCGAAGACGTGCTTCAGGCGGAGGCGGAAGTCGCGTCGCGCCGCGTCAGTCTCGTGAGCGCGCGCCAGTCGGTCGAAGACTGCGACGACGCGCTTCGGAAAATTCTCGGCGAGAAGGGCGACGAGGGCGATCCCGTCGTCTATCGCGTCGCGCCGCTCGCGCAGTCGCTCGAAAACACGGAAACGCGCTCGTTCTCGGAGTGGATTTCCGCCGTCCGCGCGTTCGACATCGATCTTCAGATCAAGGAAATCGAGCGGGAACAGGCGGTGCTGAACCGCGAAGTCGCGGAGGACGCGGACAAGCCGACGCTGGATCTGGTGCTCGGCGCGGAAGTCGGCGGCAGGGAAAGCTCGCCGCTCGATGCTTTCCGCGGCGCGGCGGGAACGGATCGCCGCGGCTACGATTTTTCCGCGGGAATCCAGTTTTCCGTGCCGATAGGCTTTCGCCAAAGCGAAGCGGAACTGCGTCAGGCGATGAAACGCCAGCGCAGCGTCGAAATCGAAACGGCGCAGGCTTTGCAGAGCGCGATGTTCGACGCGCGTTCGGCGTGGCGTTCGCTCGAAGCGGCGCGGGAACGCCTCGCGGCGGCGCAGATTGCGCTCAAAATGCAGCAGCAGTCGTTCGACGGGCAGCGCGCGTGCTATTCCGCGGGATCGGCGTCGCTGACGGACGTGCTTTCTTCGCAGGATTCGCTGGATTCCGCGCGGCTTGAAAAAATTCAGGCGCAGCTCGATCTGGCGGTGGCAAAGGCGAAGGCGGCTCGGCTCGACGGGCGCATTCTTTCCGAAAACGGTTTCACCTGGGAAGACGCGGACAACGTGGATTGAGCGTTCCCGCGCACGACGTTTCCTTTTTTTTCATCAAAAAAAATATTTTCACGCAAAAAATTTCATCTGCAATGAACCTAAAAAAAATTCTCATTTCCGCTTCCGCGCTGAGCCTACTCGCCGCGTTCCCGTTCGCGGGAACGGGTTGCGAAAAACTGCTTTCGACGTCGGGAACGTCGGCTAATCTTCCCGCCGTTTCGACGGTGAACGCCGAGCGGCGCACGCTCGAGGAAACCATCATCGTCAGCGGCTTCGTCGAGCCGGAAACCGCGACGGAAATCAAAGCGGAAATCAACGGGAAAATCGTCCGCATCAACGTCGAAAACGGCGACAACGTCAAGGAAAACGATTTGTTGCTCGAAATCGACGCGAGCACGTATCAGACCGAAGTGGACGCGGCGGAACGCACCGAACGCCAGCGCGAGCTCGACGTCGAGAAAACCAAGCGCGACATGCTTCGCATCAAGGAACTTTACGAAAACGACTTCGCCACGGAACAGGATTATCTCGATTCCGTGACGGCTTACGAGACGGCGAAGCTCCAGCACGAAGTCGCGGGAGCGACGCTTTCCAAGGCGCGCGAGGAACTCGCGAAAACGCAGATCCGCGCGCCGCACGACGGCATGGTTTCCGACCTCGATGTCTACGTCGGGAACGTCATTTCCGGCGCGGGTTCGTTCTCGAACGGCACGACGTTGATGAAGGTCAACGACATGCGGAATCTCCGCGTCGAAGCGGATTTGAACGAAATCGAAGCCAACAAAATCGACGTCGATTCGGAAGCCGTGCTGACGTTTGATTCGCTTCCGGGAACGACGTTCAACGGCAAGGTCGATTATCTTTCCCCGTTCGGCGTGCAGGATTCCTCGACTTCGACGCTCTACAAATTTCCGGTTCGCGTGAAGTTTCAGGCGGGCGAAAGGCTGATTCGTCCGGGCATCAGCTCCAACATTTCGATTCTCATCGCGCGCGCGGAAAACGTCGTGAGCGTTCCCGCGAGCGCGGTTTTCATCGAAGACAGCACGCGCTACGTCTTCCTCAAGCTCGGCGAGCATCGCTTCGAACGCCGCGTCGTGGAAGTCGGCATCGGCAATCTGAATTTCATCGAAATCAAAAAGGGCGTGCAGGAAGGCGACGAAGTCGCGACGACGCGTCCGTCGCAGAGCGAAATCGTCGGGCAGGACGGCGCTCCCGTGCGCGGGAACGGCGGCAAGAAAGGCGAAAAGGGCGACGGGAACGGAAAGCAGCGCGGCGAACGTCGTGGGAACGGTGACGACGCGGGCGGTTCGCCGCCGCCGCCGATGTAAAAAAAAATTCGCTTCTCTGCGCAGACTTTTTTTTCAAAAAAAGAATTTTCACGATGGCGAAAAAATCTGAAATTGCGGACGGCGTTCCCGTGGTCGAGCTGCGGAACGCACGGAAAATTTACCGCATGGGCGACGAGGACGTGAACGCGCTCGACGGCGTGGATCTGCAGATTTACGCGGGAGAATTCATCGCCATTCTCGGACCTTCCGGCTCGGGAAAATCGACGATGATGCACATGATGGGCTTCATGGACACGCTGACGAGCGGGCAGATGATTTTTGAGGGCACGGACGTCTCGAACGTCGGTGCAGGGCGGCGCGCGTGGTATCGCGCGAACCGCATCGGCTTCATTTTTCAGGCGTTCAATCTGCTCCCGCGTCTGACCGTTCTCGAAAACGTGATGTTGCCGCTGGTTTATTCCCGCGTGCCGCGCAGGGAATCGGAAGAGCGCGCCCGCCTCGCGCTTTCCCGCGTCGCGATGGAACACCGCATCGCGCACCGCCCGTCGGAGCTTTCCGGCGGCGAACGCCAGCGCGTCGCCACGGCGCGAGCGATCGTCAACGATCCCGGCATCGTTCTCGCGGACGAGCCGACGGGGAATCTCGACAGCAAAAACGTGCGCCGTTCGCTCGATCTGCTTTGTTCGCTGCGCGACGACGGTCTGCCCGTCGTGATGGTTACGCACGACCTCGGCGTCGCGAAATACGCGGGGCGCGTCGTGGAAATGCGCGACGGGAAAATCGTCGCCGATCATCGTCAGGAAAGCCTTTCCCGTGCGGGAACGCCGGGAATCGGCAATCCCGACGCCGCTCCGATCGTCGGCGGGAACGCGCCGGCGTAAGCGCGGGAACACTTTTTTTGAAGATTTTGAAATGAATTTTTACGGAACACTTCACGGCGCGTTCGTCAACGGATTGCGGGAAATTTTCGCCCACAAGATGCGGTCGCTGCTGTCGATGTCGGGCATCATTCTCGGCGTGGCGGCGTTGGTCGCGATGGTTTCGATCGTGCAGGGCATGGTCGGTCAATTTCGCGGCTTCATCGAAATGCAGGGCGGAATCGAAAAAATCACGATTTCCAAGGAATCGCTCCCGAAAGAGCAGGAACATCTTGAAGATTCCGCGCCCGGTCTGACGATGAAGGACGTGGACGCGATCCGGAAGCTCGTGCCGACGGTTTCGCACATTTCTCCGGAAGTGAGCATCCGCTTCACGTCGATTTCGCGCAACGGGCGCGAGTTCAAGACCAACGTCACGGGAACGATGTCCGACTGGCTCGTCATCAACAAACGCAGCGTGCAGAAAGGGCGTTTTCTCAGCGACGCGGACGAGCCTTCCCGCGCGAAAGTCTGCGTGCTCGGTTCGCTCGTCGCCGACGAAATTTTCGAGCCGAACGAAGATCCCGTCGGACAGGCGGTGAAGGTCGGCGGAGAATGGTTTACCGTCGTCGGCGTTCTCAACGAATACCAGATGGGCAACGATCCAGGCGGGAAGGACAAGAAACGCGGTCCCGCGCGCTGGATGAACGGCGGTTGCTACATTCCGATTCACACGGCGATGACGAACTACACGTCCACGGACGCGCTTTCGTCGCTCTACGTGCGCATCAGCCATTCCGATCAGCTTTACGACACCGTTTCACAGCTCGACCGCGTGATGTTGCAGGCGCACAGCGGTTTTCAGGATTATTCCATTTCGACGAACGAGGAAATGCTCTCCGAATTCAAAAAAACGGAAAAATCGTTCATGATTTCTCTGGGCGGCGTCGCGTTCATTTCGCTGTTCATCGGCGGGATCGGCATCATGAACGTCATGCTCGCGGCGATCAACGAGCGCATTCGCGAAATCGGCGTGCGCAAGGCGGTCGGCGCGCGCGGGAGCGATATTTTCTTGCAGTTTCTCGTGGAAACGGCGCTGATCAGCTCTATCGGCGGGCTTATCGGGCTGGCGCTTTCAATCGGAATCACGAGCGTCGTCGCGCAGGTGATGTCGGGTTCCCACATGGGCGGCGGAATCGCGTCGATGAGCGTTTCGCCGAGCGTGATGGCGGCGGGCTTCGCGTTTTCCGTCGGCATCGGCATTCTTTCCGGCGTTTATCCCGCGCTCCGCGCTTCCCGCCTCGATCCGATCGAGGCGCTCCGCTACGAGTGAACGCGTTCCCGTTCGGGGAAAAAAATCGCGGGAACGTTTTTTTTTGCTCGGGCGTTCCCGCGGCTTTTTTTTTCTTAAAACGATTTCGCCGAGCCGTAAAGCGTTCTGTAAGTCGCGGGATCCGCTTCTCGAATGAACTGCGAAACATTGAGAAGATCCGGCGAGCGGCTCGACGCGATTTTCGGATAGAGCAGATAAAGCCGGTCTTTGGCGCGGGTGCAGGCGACGTAGAAAAGGCGCCGCTCCTCGTCGAGATCTCCGTCTTCGATCGCGCGGCGCAGCGGGAACAGACCGTCGGCGCACCCGATGACGAAAACGACGGGAAATTCCAGACCTTTCGCCTGATGAATCGTCGAAAGCCGCAGCGAATCCGTTTCGCCGGAGGATTCCCGCATGTCCTTGTCGGTCGTTTCCGAATTGAGCAGGGCGAGCTGCGCGAGCAACTCCGAGAGCGAGTCGAATTTTTCGGCGAAGCCGATCATGCTTTCCAAATCGTCGAAACGCTGTTGCCAGTTCGGATAAATTTTTTTCAAAAAATCGCCGTACCAGCCGTCGATGCCGATGCGCACGATTTCCGCGGGCGACGCGCACACGAGCGGCTCCTGCGGCGCGGCGGCGGGAACGTCCGCTTCGCCGGAATCTGGAGATTCTTTCGGCGCGGCGAATTTTTCTTCGCCCGGCGCATCGGACGGCGAGAAAAAATCGAAAAGATCGCCCGGAGACGTCGTCGCTACCGCCGCCGCCTGCGTTTTCCCGTCGGCGTCCGTCGCGGGAACGGTGCGGACGTCGGCGCTCATGCCGCAGGGAAGTGCTTTCCCGTGGAGCGCCTCGGCCATGTTCTGCATCGTCAGAATCATGTCCTGATAGTCGTCCCGCGCGACCTCCGGCAGTTTTTTCAGAACCGCGGCGTCGAGCAACGCGGAAAGCAGTGGGAGCGATTTCGTTTCGGAAATTTTTCTCGCCGAAAGCAACGCGCGTTCCGCCGTGCGCGGTCCGATTTTTTCGATAAGCCCTGCGACGCGCGTGAACGCGACGCGGTCGTTGTTGTTCTGGACGAAGCGGAGCTGCGCGACGAAATCGCGCACGTGCGCCTGTTGGAAAAACTGCACGCCGCTCGTGATCACGAACGGCACGGAAAAATTCGTCAGCGAAAGCTGAAGTTCCTTCGCCTGAAAATGCGTGCGGTAAAGCACGATGATGTCGGAGAGCGAAAAACCTTCGTCTTCGACGAGCGAGCGGATTTTCGAAATGACGGCGGACGCTTGCGCGAACGAGTCGATCTGCGGGAACAGACACGGTTTGTTCCCGTGTTCCTTCGTGGTGCGGAGCTGCTTTGAAAATCCGGCTTCTTCCGTGCGCGCGTTCAGAATCGAATTGGAAAAATCGAGAATTTCCGGCGTGGAGCGGTAATTGATTTCGATTTTATAAACCGCCGTTCCCGCGAACGTTTCCGGAAAATCGACGATGTTTTTGTAGTTCGCGCCGCGCCAAGTGTAAATGCACTGCGCGTCGTCGCCCACCGCCATAACCTGCGTGTTCTCGCCGACGAGCAGGCGGATGATTTCCGATTGAAGCGTGTTCGTGTCCTGAAATTCATCGACGAGAATGTGGCGGAAGCGGCTGCGATAGCGTTCCCGCGCGGGTGCGTCGTTTTTCAGAAGATCGCGCAGAAGCTCCAGCAGATCGTCGTAGTCGCACGCGTTTTGTTCCCGCTTGGCGGCGGTGTATTCCCGCAGAAGCACGGGAACGGTCTCCTGCGCCCGCGGCGCCCAGCCGAGCCGTTGCTCGATGATTTCGTCCAGCGGCGCGAGCGTGTTGCGCGCGAAGCTCAGCGCGTCGAAGACGACGCGGGGCGTCGGCGAATTTTTTCCCTTGATGAATTCCGGCGCGACCTGCTTGCACACGCTCCCGAAAAGAGAATCTGCGTCGTCCGCGTCGAGAATGGTGAAATCTGAACGGATTCCCGCCGCCGCCGCGTTCCCGCGAAGAATGCGTTGCCCGATGCTGTGAAACGTTCCGCCCCAGAACTGCGCGCGGGAAATGCCAGTCAAATCTTCGATGCGGTCGAGCATTTCTCCCGCCGCCTTGTTCGTGAACGTCAGCAGAAGAATCCGCCACGGCGGAACGCCTTGCTCCAGAAGCCACGCCACGCGGTAGGTCAGCGTCCGCGTTTTTCCCGAACCCGCGCCCGCAAGCACGAGCGCGTGCCGGTCGCGACTCGTCACGGCGCGAAACTGATCTTCATTCAGTGCCGCGGCGTAATCGATCGACGGGAACGGTGCGGGCGCGTCGCTCATGGCGAAATCAGCGGGACGGCGTCGCCCATTCGTATTCGCCGAAAATGCGGGAAAGCTCCGCTTCGATAAATTTCCAGCCGGACTCCGTGATGCCTCCCGTGTCCGGATTGACGTGCTCCCAGTCAGGGATGCGGATTTTTTCGCGTCGTCCGTCGTGCGTATGCACGAGAACGGACACGGGCGTTTGTCCGAAAACTCGGGAAACCCGAACCACGCGAGTAATGTTTTTGGCGTTGTGGTCGTTCATTGCGTCTTGTCTTTTTTTTTTCGTGGGTTGCGGTTTGACCGTCGCCTCCTCCGAGGCGGAACACGGGACGAGAAATAAAGTGAAAATGCCGCGTTCCCGCAAATAAAAATTTGAGCCCGCCTCGCCTTCGCGCTCGTTCCCTTTGCGGCGAAAGCCATTTTTTTTTCGGGAACGCTTCAATCGCGCGGCGAAAAAAAAAGCTTATGAGCTTAACAGCTTAAAAGCTTAATCGCTCCC
>CAZWIK010000036.1:0-17551 GCA_964633895.1 uncultured Enterobacteriaceae bacterium
TCGGGCACGATGACTGTCGCTTTTTACAACAGCGTGCTTACGACCGAACAAATGCAGGCGATAATTCCGGAGCCGAGCGCGTTCGGCTTGCTCGCGGGCGTGGGAGCGCTGGCTTTCGTCGCGTCGCGTCGCCGTCGCCGTTCCCGCAAGGCGGCGTAAAAGGAAAAAAAAAGTTTTCTTTTGTTTGAGAATTGTTGAGCGTTCCCGCGGATTGTCCACGGGAACGCCTTTTTTTCATTTTACTATTCGGCGGAATCGGCTCAAAATAACGCTCCGCAAACACAGAAACCACGAAAGAATAAAGCTCATGAAAACCCTCATCACAAACGCACACGTTATTTCGCCCGGAATCGATATCGAGAACGCGTCCGTTCTCGTCGAAGACGGAAAAATCGCGCAAGTGCTCGTCGCGGGAGCGTCCGTTCCCGCCGCGGACGAAACGGTCGACGCCGCCGGACAGATGCTCATGCCGGGCTTTATCGACATTCACTCGCACGGCGCGGGCGGCGCGGATACCTGCGACGGCACGGTCGAGGCACTTCATAAAATCGTCGACTGCAAAATCAAGGAAGGCGTGACGAGCTGGTTGCCGACGACGCTGACGCTTGGCTACGACACGCTCGAAAAAGTGATGAACGCCGTCGCCGAATACCGCAAGGCCCCGCGCTCGGTGAAAGTTCCCGGCGTCCACCTCGAAGGTCCGTTCGTGAACCCGAAAATGTGCGGCGCACAGAATCCCGATTTTCTTAAAAATCCCGATTACGAAATCGTCGAAAAGCTGAACAAAATCGCTCCCGTGCTCGTCATCACAATGGCACCGGAACTCGACGGCGCGGTCGATTTCATCGCGAAGGCGACGGCACTCGGCGTGCGCTGCTCGGCGGGACACAGCGCGGCGACTCACGCACAGTTCAAGACGGCGAAAGCGGCGGGTCTCGCGCACCTGACGCATTTCTGCAACCAAATGTCGCCGCTGCATCACCGCGAAATCGGCTTGGTCGGGTCGGGATTCCTCGACACGACGATCAAGGCGGAAATGATCTGCGACAAGGTTCATCTTTGCCCAGATATGCTCGCGACGGCGTTCAAAATCATGACGCCGGAACGCATCATGATGATCACGGATTCGCTCGCGTGCTCCGGTTTGCCGGACGGTCCGTCCCAGCTCGGTGGTCTGCCGATCATGGTCAAAAACGGCGAGGCGCGGCTGATGTCCGGCAACCTCGCGGGATCGACGCTGAATTATTCGCTCGGCATCCGCAACATCCGCGAAGTTACGGGACTGCCGCTGAAAGAAATCGTCAAGGCGACGTCCTGGAATCAGGCGCAGTCGCTCGGTCTTCGCGACCGCGGAAAAATTGCGCCGGGCTTCGCGGCGGACATCGTTCTGCTCAATTCCGATTTCCTCGTCACGAAAGCGTTCGTGGACGGCGTCTGCAAGTTCACGCGCTGAAAACGCGCGCCGGGTCGGGAAAGCCGTCGGCGCGGGAACGCGCGTTCCCGCGGCGGTTTCCGGCTCGGGCGCGTTTTTTTTCCCGATTTCCCCGTTCGTTTTTTATTTTTATTCCGACTCATGAAACTTCTCCGCTTCAAAAGCGTCTGCGTTTCGCTTGCCGCCTGCGCCGCCGCGCTGATTTTTTCCGCCTGCGGGCGGCAAACCGACGAGCCGTCGAAACAGAAATTCGACGAATACGTCCGCCGCGTTCCCGAAAATTCCGTCGTCTTTTTCGGCGGCTATTGCCCGACGGATTATCAGAAAAAAATCTTCGCGGACGCGGGCTGGAAAAAGCTCGAGAACGCGCTCCGCGGGAACGCCGCTCTCGTCGAAAAGACGAAGAAGCTGCTCGCGGAAATCGAGGAATGCGGCAACGACGTTCCCGTGCGCGAGATTTTCGGAGATGAGCCGCTCGCCGCGCTCCGCGACGCAAAGGAAACGCCCGTCGCGTTCGCGTATTTCATAGACGAGCCGTTTGCGGCGGTCGAAGATTCGCCGGAAAGCGTTCCCGCGTGGACGTTCGCGGCGGCACTTTCTCCGCGGCTCGAAAAAACGCTGGCGGACGCGTTTGACGCGCTTGCGGTTCGCAACGCGGACGGCGTCGCCGTTTGGAAAAAAGAACCGTCCGCGGTCGGCGCGCGCACGGCGTTCACGCTGCTGAACGGCGGGAACGTCGAGCTTTGCGTGGTGCTCGGCAGCGGAGAAATCATCGCGGCTTCTTCGCGGGAACGCGCTGAAGCGTTCTCGAACGCGCTCGCCGTCGCCGCCCCAAAACGCTGCGTTTTCGATTCGCCCGTTTTCGCGAAGCTCGCGGCAGGCGCGCCCCAGTCGCAGATTTTCGGCTATCTGAATTTCGACGGTCTGAAAGGCTTCCGCGACGTCGCCGAAAATGCGTCCGATTTTGAAAAGGAACTTCGCGGGAACGCGCAGGGCGTCGCGTTTTTCGGCGACGCCTATTCTTCGACGTCGGCGGCGGAATCTTCGCTCCGCGTCTCGTTCGCGCAGCCGACGCGTCTGCACAAGATTTTCGGCGCGATGGCGGAGCGAAAATTCGACGCGCTCGGCAACGCGCTCCCGAACGCCGCGTTCGCGCTCGGTTTCGGCGTTCCCACGCCGACACCGGAACTTTTCCCCGAGGACGAATTTTCCTTCGGCGCCAAAAGACGCGCCACAGCCGAAAAATTCGACGCGCGCGCGCTCTACCTGTCGTTCGCGGACGTCGAAAAAGTCGCCAATCTCGTCGGGCGGGAAAAGAATTTTTTTGATACGCCGCTGTTTTTCGCGAAGCTCGAGGCTGGCGACGTCGGCGTTCTGCTGAACGAACCGGAAATCGCGGGAGCGCTCAACGGCGGGAATCCGATGATCGGCAGGCAGAAAATCGGCGACGACGAAGTTTTCGGCACGGCGATGTTCGGCATTCGCTTCGCGCCGCTCGGCACGAACGCGATTTACGTGTCGAATCTGCCGGACGCCGCCGCCGCGCTGAATCTCGCGAAAGGCGCGGGAACGTCGCTCGCCGACGCGGGAACGTTCGCCTCGCTCGCAAAAAAAATTCGCGGAAACAACGCGGTGGAAATTTACGAAGACGAGCACCCGATGCTGAAAATGGAAAAGGCTCTTCTGAGCGCGAGCGCGACCGAGGCGACGCGCGTTTCCGACGCCGCGTTCATTGCGCTTTCGAAAAAAATCCTGACATTGGGGAGCGCGCTGATGAAAAAATCGCTCGTCGGCTCGGCGTTGCGCGTCAAAGGCGATTTGATAGAACTGCGCACCGCCTGCGAATTCGAGTTCGATTTCGGCGCACTCGCGGACGAAGTCAAAAAAATCCGCTGACGCCCGCGGGAACGCCGCGCGGACGGTTTTTTCTCGGAATGAAAAAAGTTTCGCTCATCATCGTCGGCGGAGGCGGGCGCGGCACGATTTACGCGCAACTTCTGCGAGAACTCGCGGACAGGGCAGTCGTCGTCGCCATCGCCGAACCGCGCGATTTTTTCCGTCGGCGCATCGCGGAAATGCACGGCGTTCCCGCGGAAAATTCCGTTGCGGACTGGCGGGAGCTCGCGGCGCGCCCGCGCTTCGCCGACGCCGTGATCGTCGCGACGCAGGATAGAATGCACCTCGAACCGACGCTTGCGTTCGCCGAAAAGAAATATCACATTCTGCTGGAAAAACCGCTCGCGCCGGATCTCGGCGGCTGCTGCGAGCTCGTCGCGGCGGTTCGTCGCGCGGGCATCATTCTTTCGGTTTGCCACATTCTGCGCTACACGATGTTCACGCGGACGCTCAAGGCGCAGCTCGACGCGGGAACGATCGGCGAAATCACGTCCGTCCAGCATCTGGAGCCGGTCGGGCATTGGCGTTTCGCGCATTCGTTTGTGCGCGGGAACTGGCGCCGCGAGGCGGAATCCTCGCCCGTGCTGCTGTCGAAATCGACGCACGACATCGACTGGATCCGCTACATCGTCGGCGTTCCCGCGCGACGCGTTTCCTCGTTCGGTTCGCTGATGTTTTTCCGGAAGGAAAACCGTCCGGCGGGAGCGGCGGATCGCTGCACAGACTGCGGAATCGAGGCGCGCTGCCCGTATTCCGCGCCGCGTTTTTATCTGTCGCGAATCCGCGCGGGAACGCTCGACGCGTATGTCGAATCCGTCACGGGAACGCCGACGGAAGAGAACTTGCTGGAAAATCTCCGCACGGGACCTTACGGGCGTTGCGTTTTCGCGTGCGACAACGACGTCGCCGATCACCAGGTCGTAAATCTCGAATTCGAAAACGGTGCGACCGCCGCGTTCACGCTTGCGGGCTGCTCCAGATACGGCGACCGCCGCATCACCGTTTTCGGCTCGCTCGGCGAAATTTCCGGCGACGGCGAGCGGCTTTCCCGCTTTTCCTATCTCACGGGAGAAACGGAGGAAATCGCCGTTCCCGCGCCGCGCGTTTCCGACCGCCACGGCGGCGGGGATTTCAACCTCATCGACACGTTCGTCGAAACCGTGCGCACCGGCGATGAGTCGAAAATTCTTTCCGGCGCGGAAATTTCGCTGGAAACCCACGCGCTTGCCTTCGCGGCGGAAACGGCTCGGCGAGAGAATCGCGTCGTGGAAATGCCGAAATTTCTCCGCGCGTCCGGCGCGGCGGCACTGCTGGACTGACGTTCCCGCGCGCCGCGTTTTTTTTTACGGAAACGGCGTTCCCGCGCGTTCCGCTTCCGCTTTTTCTTCGGCTTCGGCGAGTTCGAGCACTTCGCGCTGAATCGCGAGTGCGCTTTCCCGCGCGAAGACCGTCTTGTCCCATTGCGCGGAAAGCGTTTCGGCGGGAACGTCGGGATTGCCGAACATTTCGAGAAAAACGCCGTATTCCGCGAACGCGTTGTGCCAGATCGGATTCGCCTTGTGAAAATGCGCGGCGAAAATGCCGAAGCATTCTTCGACGCGGCGGCGAATTTCTTCGCGTTCCCGCGAGGCGACGAGGTCTCCGGCGAGGACGCGCGTTTCCTCGCCGTTTTTTTCGACGAGGAAAAGCAGCGCGTCGTCGAAGACGCGGCGCGATTCGTCGGGCAGATCGACGCCGTCGGGCGCGCGCGCGACGAGTTCCCGAAAACGCGTCGCCCAAAACACGTCCGCGAACGCGGCGTCGGCTTTTTCTTTTCCGAGCGATTTCGGGAACGCTTCCGCGAGCTTTTTTCCCGGCGGCGTTTTTTCGTTCAGGAAGGGCGCGACGTTCCCGACGGCGCGCAGAAACCAAAGCGCGTTGATGCGGAACGCGGCGTCGCTTTCAAATTTTTGCGCGGGAGCGGAAATCAGTTCCGACGGGGAAATCGGCGGCGCGCTCAGCGATTTTTTCCGGAAAAAAATCTGCCGCCCGAAAACGTTGCCGAGCCGGCTTTCCTCGGCGACGGCGGCGACGAGCCACGGCGGGATTTTGGCGTTCCCGTTTTTTTCCGCGGAAAAAAACATTCGTCGCAGAAGCGCTTCGCACAGGCGGGAACGCAGGCGAAAATCGTCGGAAAAATCCTCGCTGATAAAAAGCGTGATCCGCGCGTCCCCGCGGTCCGCGATGCGAAAAATTCCGGGTTCGCGGAAAAGCTCGACGCGGACGGGCGTTCCCGCGTTCGGCAGATGTTTTTTCCAGAGGTGCGGCGTTTTCGAAAAATACGATTCGATTTCCCGCGCGATGTCTGCCGCGCGCGTCGCCGCGTCGGACGTTTCCGCCGAAAAGGAAAAATATTCCGTCCGCGCGGAGAAAAGTTTTTCGTCCTTGGCGTCGAACTCCGAAGCTGCGGGCGCGGCGTTTTCCGCCGTTGGGAGCGCGGCGTCTTCCGCGAAGAGCGTTCCCGCGGCAACGGCGGCGGCAACGGCGGCGGCAAGCGGATTTTTTTTCGAAAAAATCACGCGCGTTCGGGAACGTAGGCGAGTTCGAGTGTTTGTCCGGGTGCGAGCGTAACGGGTTCGCCGAGCGGCTCGTTTTCGTTGTCGTTGCGGAGAATGCGCACGGTGATTTCTTCCGAAAACGGCGCGAAATCGAAGCTCCATTTTCCGATTTCGACGAATTCCATCGGCGTTCCCGCCGCGTTGTTTACGCCGGGCGCGTTCCCGCGGAGGAACGGCTTGTTTTCGATGCCGAGCATGGCTTCGAGAACGAGCGTCGCGCCGCGTTCGTTCGGGATTCCGAGTTCGAGCTCGCCTTGCTTTGCCGGCGCGGGAACGGGCGGTTCTTCGTCGGCGGACGGGGCGTCTTCTGGAAAGTCTTCCACGCCTTTGTCGTCGGTTTCGGCGGCGGCTTCGTTTGGGTGGTTTTCCGGAAACGCGAACGTGCCTTTGTCGTCGGTTTCGTCCGGCGTTCCCGCCGCCGTCGCGTCCACGGGATCTTCGAAAACGGCGTCGGCTTCGTCGATATCTTCCGCCGCCGCGTCCTCGTCTTCAAATGCTTCGTTTTCCGAGTCGGCTTCGTCGTCCGCGGCGAACGAGAGATTTTCCACGGCGCAGGTCAGATCGTCGAGATGCTCGCTGATGGCGTCCAGCTTTTTGTCCAATTTTTCGTCGGCGGGAGCGGATTCGATTTTTTCGAAATGCTCGTCGAGTTCCGCGCGGATTCTTTCGAAAAGCTCGTCGGCGGGAACGGAAAAATCCGGTTCGGACCGCGCGTGCGCGGCGAGCAACGTCTTTTCCGTTTCGTTCTGTTTTTCGGCGATCGCGGTGAGCCGCTTTATCAGCGTTTCGCCGAGCGAGCGCAGGTCTTCATGAATGATCTGCTGATTTGCGAGGATTTTTTTGACGTTTTCGGCGGCGGCGTTCGGCGTTCCCGCGCGGGGCTTTCGCGCTTCGAGAATGAACGGGAGCGTCGCGCAGATCTGCCCGACGAGCAGCACGGCGGCGAGCAGAAAAAGCGTTCCCAAGCCGTGTTCTTCTTGGCTGACGTAGAAAAGCGCGGCGGCGACTGCCGCGAGAAAGATGACAGGAAGCGTGACTTTTTGCATGGCGGAGTCCGGAATAAGGAAACGATGCGCGCTGCGCTTCGCGCTGGCAAGAATTTTCCTGCTTGGGCGGCGCGTTTCGCGGGAACGCGCTTTTTTTCGGAACCCGTGCGCGTCTCGTTTTTTTTGCGGTTTCGGCGGGAACGCGAAAAAAAACATTTCAGCGGGAACGCGAATCGCTTAACCTTGAACGCATTCCGATGTTTATGAAAAGAAAACTTTCGATTTTCTCCGCGCTTGTCGTCTGCGCGTTCGTTTTTTCCGGCTGTGCGTCGATGTCGAGCGGCGGGAAAAATCCGTGGGCACCTCCGGAAAAGAAAAAGAGCGTGCTGGAACGCTGGAACGAACGCCCGCAGGAAAAAAGCGCGGGAACGCCGTCGCCCGTCGTCGGCGTCGCCGAATCGCGCGAGATTGCGGAAATCATCTTCGCCGATCCCGCGAAAAAAATGGCGGTCGCGTATCGTCTCGGCGGCGAGCGCGTTCCCGTGGAGAAGGGCGAGATTTTCGCCGTGCGGGGCAAGGACATGACGCTCCGCGGCGTCGCCCGCCTCGACGTTGTTGACGGCGAGACGCTCGGATTCACGTTGCTCGGCGGGAGCGCGGTGGTCGGCGACCTCGCGGTCGTTCCGGGGAAGAAGCTGAAGGAGGAACTCGGCGCGAAGTTCCCGTCGGCGGCGGCTTCGACCGAATCCGCGCCGCGTTGATTCCGCGTTCCCGCGCGCGCCGTTTTTCGTTTTTTTTATCCTTTCAAATCCAAAAAAAATATGCCCCAAAATAAAATGAAGTTTTTCGTCGGCATCGACGGCGGCGGGACGAAGACCCGCGCGCTGATCGTTTCTTCCGACGGTATCTGCCGCGGGAACGCGCTCACGGGAGCGTCGAACCCGAACAGCGTCGGCGCGGAAGCCGCGCTCGCGAATCTGCGGCGCGCGCTGCTGAACGCCGCGAAATCCGCCGGCGGGAACGCCGATTTCGAAGCGGGATTTTTCGGAATTTCCGGCGTGAACGACAGCGTTTCCGCAAAAGATCTTCGTGAAAAAATTTCCGCGTTCGCCGACGTTTCCGTCGCGAATTTTCTCGTCGAAAACGACACGCGTTCGCTGTGTGCGGCGACGTTCGGAATGCGTAGCGGAATCGTTCTCATCGCGGGAACGGGTTCGAAATGCTACGGGCGCACGGAAGACGGGCGCGAGTGGGAAACCGGCGGCTACGATTTTCACGTTTCCGACGAGGCGAGCGCGTTTGACCTCGCTCGCCGCGGGCTGATCGCCGCCGTTCGCGCCGCCGACGGTCGCGGCGAGCCGACGATGCTCAAGGATCTGCTTTTCGGCGAGCTTCAGATTTTGGAGACGGGGCAGATTTCCCAGCGCCTGCATCAGGATTCTTTGAAAAATCCGGGCAAGCCGATGTCGAAAGACGAAATCGCCGCGCTCGCGCGCTTCGTCGACAAGGCTTGTCTCGCCGGCGACGCCGTCGCCGCGGAAATTCTCGAATCGGCGATGCAAGAGCTTGTGAAAATGGTGACGACGGTCGTGCGCAAACTTGAGATTCCCGAAAACGAAGTGCGGCTCGGAATCACGGGCGGCGTGATTCTGCACGAGCCCTGCGGCGGGATTTTTCGCCGCGCGATGACCGCCGCCGTTCACGGAATCGAAATCGTCGAGCCGACGTTCCCGCCGGTCGTCGGCGCCGCGATCCGCGCGCTTTCTCTCGGCGGAATCGCCATCACGCCGGACGTCGTAGAAAATCTGAAGCTCACATTCCCGAAGCTCTGAAACGATGGCTGGCGACAGTCATTTCCTTCTGGTCTGCGGCGACGACGATTTTCTCGTCGACCGCGAGGCGCGCGCGCGCTTCGAAAAACTCAGCGCGGACGCGACGGACGAAATGTCTCGCGAGGTCATCGACGGCACGGCGACGAAGGTCGCGGAGGTCGAGAGCGTGATGTCCGCGTTTCTTTCGGCGACGCGCACGGTTTCCCTTTTCGGCGAAAAAAAATACGTGTGGCTGCGCAATCTGAATTGGCTCGCCGACGGCGTGATTCGCGTGAAGCCCGCGGAGGACGTTCCCGCGAAAAAAGGCAAGGGCAGAAGCGCCGCGAAAAAGGACGTTCTCGAAGACGCAGTCGATAAAATCGCGGAGGAATTCGAGGCGAGCGATCCCGCGTCTCTGTGCGTCGTCATTTCCGTCGTGCGTCCGGACAAGCGCCGCACGCCGTCGAAGAAACTGCTCAAAGTCGGCGAAGTCGTTTTCGTCGCGTCCGCGACCGACGCCGAGGGAATGATTTTCGAGGTGGAAAAAGCGGCGCGCGCGCTCGGCGTCTCCGTCGGCGACGACGCGGCGCGGCTACTCGTCGGCAAAGTCAACGGACACATGCGCATGACGTTTTCCGAGCTGGAAAAACTCGCGTGCTACGCGGGAACGGGCGGCGAAATCGACGAAGAGACGGTCATGCGCCTCGTTCCCGTGTTCGGCGCGGGAGATTTTTTCGAGCCGGTCGAATATTTTTTCGCGGGCGATCTCGCGGGAACGCTGGATTCGCTGCACCGTTTCTTTTTCAACAACGCGTCGGCGCGTCCGCTGCTTTCCGCGATGCAGAACCGCAACCGTTTGCTGATTCAACTCCGCGCGCTGGTCGACGCGGGCGATGCGTCGCTGAATTTCCGCGGCGGAATTTCCACGGGCGCGATCGAAGCCGCATCCGCTCGCTACGGGCATTTGTTCGGCGGGAACGACGAAAAGTCGTCGCTGAATCTTTTTTCCCAGAATGCGTGGTATGCCGGAGAAAAAGTCGCGGGAGCGACGCTGAAAAACAAATCCGTGACGCTGAAACGGCTGATCGACTGGCAGCTCGAATTCGTCCGCGCGTTCGAAACGCTGGTTTCCCGTCCCGGCGAGGACGAAGCCGTCATGCGGGAACTCGCCGCCCGATGCTTGGGGAAATGAGATTTTGCGGCGTTCCCGCGTTTTCGGTTTATTTTCCCGTTGACAGCACTCGGGCAAATCGGTTTTATCGCACTCTCAACAGTTTTTTTAGAGGGACAGCACAATGAAAGTTTCATCTTCACTTAAGTCGCTTAAGAGCCGCCACCCGAACTGCCAGGTCGTTCGTCGTCGCGGTCGCGTCTACGTCATCAACAAAACGCATCCGCGCTACAAAGCGCGCCAGGGCTGATTTTTCGCGAAAGGGATAAAACGACAATGAAAAAAGACATTCATCCTTCCGTTAATTTGGTCTGCTTCCGCGACGTTTCGACGGGGCGCAAATTTCTGGCGACTTCGACGCTTTCCTCCAAGGAAAAGGAAGTCATTGACGGCGTCGAATACAGCGTGATTCCGCGCGACGTCACGGCGGACTCGCATCCCGCCTACACGGGCGAAAAGCGCTTCGTCGATACGGCGGGACGCGTCGACAAGTTCCAGAACAAGTTCGCTCGCCGTCGCCGCTGAGCCGGGTTCGTTCCCGCCATCAAAAAACTCCCGCGTTCCCGCGCGGGAGTTTTTTTGCGTCCGCGCCTTTGCGGGAACGCGGAATGCGTTTTTTTTACGCGTGTTTTTTCGGTTCGATGTGGATCGTCGCGTCGATGCCGAGTTCTTCTGCGATCGCGCGTTCGATTTCCGTGCCGAGCCGATGCGCGTCCCGAAGGGAAGTTTCCGGAGAAAGCCGGATGTGGAACGTGATTTCGCGGTGCGCGCCGTAGGAATGCAGGTGCAGGTGGTGCAGATCCAGATCGCCGTTCCCGCCGCTGATGCGCCGCGCGATTCCGCGGATTTCGTTTTCCATTTCGGCGGGAACGCCTTCGCCGAGCAGTTTGTTGCCGGCATCGCGGAGAATCGTCCACGCCACGTGCAGAAGCATCAGCCCGACGAGCGCGCCCAGCGCGCCGTCCATCCACCAGAGTCTGCCGCCGGAGACGTTGTCCGCGACCATTCCCGCGAGAATGAGCAGCGAGCTGAGCGAATCGCTGCGGTGATGAAAACCGTCCGCGCGCAGCGAAAGCATTCCCGTTTTTTTCGCCGCCCAAAACGCGTATTGCGCCATGCCTTCCTTCACGAAAACCGTCGCCAGCATCGCCGAATAGCTGAGCCAGCCGAACGCCGCCGCTTCGTGCGCGACGATTTTTTCGACGCCGCCGCGTGCGAACTCAAATCCGACAGCGGCGAGCATCATGCCAATGACGACGGACGTGATCAGCTCCGCGCGACCGTGCCCGAACGGATGTTCCTTGTCCGCGGGCTTTTCCGAAATTTTCAGCCCGACGAGCATGACGATCGACGAAAGGCTGTCGGAAAGCGTGTGCCACGCGTCCGCGACGACCGCGATGGAACCGGTGAAAATCCCGACGGCGAATTTGAACGCGGCGAGCAGGACGTTTCCCCAAATCGCGATGTGCCCCTCGCGTTTCGCAAGGCGCATGTGGGATTCCCGTTTTTCTGCGCGATTGAAATTCATCAATCAAAAAAAGCGTCGCCGCCGCAAAAATTCAGCGGATGAATCCGACTTTCCGGTAAACTTTCGCGAGCGTGTGGTTCGCCGTGCGCTGCGCGGCTTCCGCTCCGGCTTTGAGCACTTCGTCGAGCCGATCTTTCTGCGAAATGAGTTCTTCGTAGCGGGAACGGATCGGCGAAAGCAGGGCGACGACCGCGTCCGCGACCGCTTTTTTGAACTCGCCGTAGCCTTTGCCCGCGAATTCGCTTTCGACCGCTTCGGGCGACGTTCCCGTTACTGCGGAATAAATTAAAATCAGATTCGTGATGCCGGGCTTGTTTTCCGCGTCGCGGCGAATCGAGCCTTCGGAATCGGTTACGGCGGACATGATTTTTTTGCGGATCGCGTCGTCCGTATCGACGATGTAGACCGTTCCCGCCTGATTCGGGTCGGATTTCGACATTTTCGCCGTCGGCGTCTGCAGGGACATGACGCGCGCGCCCGCCTTGCCGATGAACGGTTCGGGAACGTTGAACGTCGGGGAATACGTCGAATTGAATTTTTCCGCGAGATCGCGCGTGATTTCCAGATGCTGCTTCTGATCTTCGCCGACGGGAACGACGTTCGCGTTGTAAAGCAGAATGTCCGCCGCCATCAACGCCGGATAATAGAGCAGCCCAGCGCCGACGGAAATCTGCTTTTTCGCCTTGTCCTTGAATTGCGTCATGCGTTCGAGTTGCCCGAGCGGGCAGATGCAGCCGAGAATCCACGCCAGCTCCGTGTGTCCGATGACTTGGCTCTGCGCGAACAGCGAGCTTTTCGCGGGATCGAGCCCGCACGCCATGTATTGCGCGAGGCAGGAATACGTGTTTTTGCGCAGTTCCGCGGGAACGGTCGGGACGGTGATCGCGTGTTGATTGGCGATCATGAAGAAACACGTGTAGTCGTCCTGCATTTTTTTCCAGTTGAGCGCCGCGCCGAGATAATTGCCGAGGTGGAGGCGTCCGGTCGGCTGCGCGCCCGTGAGAACGACGGGCTTGGGTGTGGTGTTCGCTGTGTTTTCTGGCATAACTTTTCGAGCGGAAAATGATGCGCCGGCGATACCGTTCCCGCAACGAGAAAAACGCTTCCGCGTTCCCGCAAAAAAAGCAACCAGGCGGGAACGCGCGGCGCGTTTGGCTTTGACGTTTTCGCCCGCGCGACACATTTTGTTCCGCGTATGCAAAAATTTTCCGAAGCGACCGCGAAGCTGAAAGAAAAGCTCGGCAGCGACGTCGTCCGCACCGACGCGGATTCGCGCTACGCCGCGTCGTTCGACAACACGAAGCTCTCGTTCCCGCCGGACGCCGTCGTGTTCCCGCGCGACGAAGACGACGTCGCGGAGACGCTTCGCGCGGCGAACGCATCCGGCGTTCCCGTCGTGCTGCGCGGCGCGGGAACGGGAACGACGGGCGCGGCGGCTCCGCTCGGCGGCGGCTGGGCGATTTCCTTCGCGCATTGGACGGAGCTGAAAATCGACGCGGACGCGGCGACGGCGACCGTTCAGCCGGGCGTCGTTACGCAACGCATCAGCGACGCGGCGGCGGCGTTCGGGCTTTTTTATCCGCCCGATCCCGCGAGCGTGAAATACTGCACAATCGGCGGGAACATCGCGACGAACGCGGGCGGGCTTCACGCGGCGAAATACGGCGTGACGCGCGATTACGTGCTCGCGCTGGAAGGATTTCTGCCCACGGGCGAAAAAGTCCGCTGGGGCGGGGCGGTGAAAAAATTCGTCAGCGGCTACAATCTGCGCGATCTGTGGATCGGTTCGGAGGGAACGCTCGGCGTGATCACGCGGGCGACGCTGCGGCTCGTTCCGCTACCCGCCGCGCGGCGCACGTTTTTGTGCGCGTTCGCGTCCGACGCCGACGCGCTGCGAGCCGCGCAGGCACTCCTGCGGGAACGCGTCGTGCCGTCCGTATGCGAATTTTTGGATACGCTTTCCGTTTCCTGCGCCGAACGCTTTTCCGGAAAAAAGTTTTTTGAAAAAACGTCGGCGATTCTTCTCGTCGAAGTCGACGGCGACGCCGAAAGCGTTCCCGCGCAGGCGCGCCGCGTCCGCGAGTGGGCGCGTTCCCGCGCGGCGGATTTTCGCGAAACCGGCGACGCGGACGAGGCGGAAACGCTCTGGGAAGTGCGGCGGATCTGTTCGCAGTCGATGTTCCTGCTCGCGGATTCCAAGCTGAACGAAGACGTCGCCGTTCCCGCGGAAAATTTTATTCCTCTGCTCGACGCGATGCGGAAAATCACGACAGAGACCGGACTGTTCACGCCGATTTTCGGACACGCCGCCGACGGCAATCTGCACGTTCACGTCATGTATGACCGCGGGAGCGCGCGGGAACGCGAACTCGCGCAGACGGCGATTCGCCGCGTCATGGAAACCGTCGTCGTGCTCGGCGGCGTGATCACGGGCGAGCACGGAATTGGGTTGTCCAAGTCGCCGTTTCTTTCGATTCAGCACACGCCGGCGGAAATCGCGGCGATGCTCGCCGTGAAGCGCGCGCTCGATCCGAATGGCATTCTCGGACGCGGAAAAATCTTCACGCCGTTCAACGTCTGGGATCGCGTTCCCGAAGACGTCGCGCTCCCGTGGGAAAAAAAGAAAATCCGCCCGTCTCCCCGCTGAGGCGTTCCCGCAAAAACAAAAAAAAGCGTTCCCGCGAAAAAAAACTCGCGGGAACGCTTTTTTGCGCAAGGCGAAAATTGTTATTTCGCCGCTGCGGGTTCGATCGAGACTTTGCGGTGCGCCTTGTCCCAGACGACCGTGCCGTCTTTCAGCGCGAAGAGCGTGTAGTCGCGCCCCATTCCGACGTTCAGCCCGGCGCGCATTTTCGTGCCGCACTGGCGAATCAAGATGTTGCCGGCGCGGGCAAACTGCCCGCCGTAGAGCTTGACGCCGCGGCGCTGCGCGTTCGAGTCGCGTCCGTTGGAAGAAGTTCCTCCGCCTTTATGATGTGCCATTTTTTTGTCCTTCTGTTAAACGTTGAACCGCTTACGCGTTGATGGATTCGATTTTGATGACCGAAAGTTCCTGGCGGTGTCCGCGCGTGCGGCGATAGCCTTTGCGGCGCTTCATTTTGAAAATGACGATTTTTTTGCCGCGTTTGTTTTCAAGAATTTTCGCCGTGACGCTCGCGCCCGGAATCGTCGGCGTGCCGACCTTGGCGTCGGCGCCTTCGCCCGCGAAGATGACCTGATCAATCGTGACGGTGTCTCCCGCATTCGTTTCGGGATAGCGGTTGACGAAAAGAATATCGCCTTCCTTGACGGTGAACTGGCGTCCCTGCGTGATGATTGTCGCTTTCATGGTTGCTGAAAAAAATGTGAATAGGCAAGGAAACAGGCTCAAACCGTGCTTTGCAAGCGTTTTTTTCGAACGCGGCTCATTTTTCCTGCAGAAGGTCGAGAATCTGCGGGAGCGTCTTTTTCCCGAACGCCTCGACTTTTCCGTCGATGACGAGCGCGGGAACGCTCATCACGTTGTAGCGGTCGCGGAGCTCTGGGAAGCAGCCGATGTCGAACGCGTCGGACGAAATGTTCGGATTTTCGAGCGCGAGACGTTGCGCGGCGGAAACGACGTCCGGGCAAAGCGTGCAGGAAAGCGAGACGAGCACTTCGATTTTTTTCGGTTCGGCGACGGCGCGGATGCGTTCCCGCAGGTCGGCGTCGAGTGCCTGTCCGGGACCGGCGGCGTTGTAGAGCGCAATGACGAAGGAATTGATTTCGTGTCCGCCGGGGACGCCGTGAAAGCGCACGCCGCGCGATTTTCCGTCCGCGCCGCAGATCGAGACGCAGGGCAGCAGCGTCTGCGCGGGCGTTCCCGCGGGTGCTTCGAAGCGCAGTGAAATTTTTTCCGAGAGTGCCGCGATTTCTTCGAGAAAGCGTTTTAGGTCGGCGGAAGCGTCCGCGTTCCCGCCGAGTTCCGCCGCGAGAACGACGTCGCTTTCAAAGCGCGCGAAGACGTTTTGGAGCTGTGCGCGCGCGGCTTCGTCGAAAAAGTCGCCGTCGGACGCGGTCTGCGTTTCGGTCGCGCTTTCTTCCGCTTCGCGGGATTCCGTCGGCGCGCTCGGCGCGAATTCCCGCTTCTGCGTTCCCGCCGCGCAGGCGCGCGTCGAGACGCCGAGTCGCGCCTTGGCTTCGGGCAAAAATTTTTCGAGCGCGGTCGCGGCGACGGCTCCGTCGGCGACGGCGGTAACGACTTGGCGCAGGCGTTTTCGGCGCAGGTCTCCGGCGACGTACACGCCCGGAATTTCCGTTTTTCCGTCTTCGTCCGCGGGAACGCAGCCGTCTTTTTCCAGCGCGATTTTGCCTTGGAGCAGCCGCGTTTCCGGCGCGTAGCCGACGAAGACGAACACGCCGAAGCTCTCGCCGTCTTCCGCGCGGAATTCTTCTTCCGTTCCCGTCTTGTTGTTTTTCAGCAGCGCGCTTTCCGGCGCGGCGTTCCCGCGCAGTTCGACAAGCTCCGTGTTGAAGCGCACGGAAATTTTCGGATTCTTCAACACTTCCTCTGCGACGCTCTGCGCGCAGGAAAACGCGTCGCGGCGCACGAGCATCGTGATTTTCTTCGCGTAGCGCGTGAGGAAAATCGCTTCTTCGCAGGCGGCGAAGCCTCCGCCGACGACGATCAGTTCCTTGCCCGTGAAAAATTCTCCGTCGCACGTCGCGCAGTAGGCGACGCCGCGTCCGCGGAATTCCTGCTCGCCTTTGAAACCGAGCGCGCGCGGACGCGCTCCCGCCGCGACGATGACGCTGAGCGCGCGCACGTTCCCGCGGTCGGTTTTCACGGTTTTCACGCCGTCCGAAAGCTCCACTTCGAGCGCTTCCGCCGCGAGAAATTCCGCGCCGAAATTTTTTGCCTGAACGCGCATCGTTTCCGTGAGCGCCTTGCCCGTCGTCCGCAGAACGCCGGGATAGTTGACGACTTCGTCCGTGATCGTGATCTGCCCGCCGATGTTTTCGCGTTCGAGCACGAGAACGCTGAACCGCGCGCGCGCAAGGTAGAGCGCGGCGGAGAGACCGGCGGGACCGGCGCCGATGACGACGGCGTCGTAAATTTCGTTTTCGTTGCGGGAATCCATTTTTTTTCGGAAAAGAATTTTTTTTGAAAGAAAGGGCGCAAAGAACTTTTCTTTCGTCGTTCTTTGCGCCCTCGCGTTTAAACTTGGGAAACTCGATTTTTCGGCTTAGAGCGCGCCGACGAGGTCGAGGCTCGGCTTGAGCGTCTTCGCGCCGGGCTGCCATTTCGCGGGGCAGACTTCATCGCCGTGTTTCGCGACGAACTGCAACGCCTGCACGCGGCGGAAAAGCTCGTCCGCGTTGCGACCGATGTTGCCAGCGACAACTTCGTAGGCGACGATTTTGCCTTCCGGATTCACGACGAACGTGCCGCGTTCCGCAAGACCCGCGTCCTCGATCATCACGCCGAACGAACGCGCGAGCGTTCCCGTCGGGTCGGCGAGCATCGGATAGGCGATTTTCTTGATGATTTTCGACGCGTCGTGCCACGCTTTGTGGACGAAGTGCGTGTCGCAGGAAACCGAGTAGATTTCGCAGCCGATTTTTTTGAACTCTTCGTATTTGTTCGCGAGGTCTTCAAGCTCCGTCGGGCAGACGAACGTGAAGTCCGCCGGATAGAAGAAGAACACGCTCCATTTGCCGAGAACGTCTTTTTTGGAGACGGGAACGAAGGCGTTGTCCTTGTAAGCCTGGACGGTGAAGTCCGCGATTTCTGTGTTGATTAGCGACATGTTTTTTTTCTGTGATTTGGTGTTGATAATTGTGAACGTGATTTTCCCTCGGCGGGAACGCCTCGGAAAAATCTTGTGCCCACGAAAATGAAAAAATCCCGCCATCGGATCAAGGAAAAAATTTGTAATGATTACATTTTTTGGCGCGCCGTTCCCGCGCCTCTTGATCCAAGGCATTGCCGCCTGCGGGAATGATTGAATTTTGAGCCGAAAAACTTTTTTTGCGTTCCCGCGAAAAAACGCTTGCCCGCCGTTTTTTTTTTGCAAAATGGGATTCAGAAATTGAGACAGTTCTCGCGGGAATGGTTTCCCGCCGTCTCGGTTTCATCAACACTCCTTAAATAAAAGTTTCATCAAAAAAA
>CAZWIK010000037.1:0-15300 GCA_964633895.1 uncultured Enterobacteriaceae bacterium
CTGAAAGATTTTCGCGCGGCGAAACGCGTTCCCGCGGGAACGCGGATTTCTGCGGGAACGCGGATTTCTTCGGGAACGCGCGAAAATCACCACGCGAAAGATTCGTTCGCGCCGACGGATTTCGTAAACTCGACCAGAAGCTGCACGCATTGTTCGACGACGGCGAGATCGACGACTTCGCCCGGCGTGTGCATGTAGCGCAGCGGCACGGAAATCAGCCCCGCCGCGACGCCGCCGTTCGCCATTTGAATAACGCGGGCGTCCGTTCCCGTGGGGCGGGCGTCGGCTTCAAGCTGATAGGGAATGCCGAGTTTTTCGGCGGCGGCGACGAGTTTGTCGAAAACAATCGGATTGATGTTTGGTCCGCGGCAGATGACAGGACCGCCGGAGAGCGTCGTGCGCCCGAACTTGCGGTTGTCCGCGTCGGGATGATCGGTCGAATGCGTGACGTCGATCGCGATGCCGACGGTCGGATTCAAGCCCTGCGCCGCCGTCTGCGCGCCGCGCGTTCCGATTTCCTCCTGTGTCGTCGCCACGGCGTCCACGCGCACGGCGAGTTTTTTCTCGACGGCGAGCCGCCGCGCCGCTTCCATCGCGATGTAGCAGCCGGCGCGGTCGTCGAACGCGCGGGCGACGGCGACGGATCCGTGGAGGATTTCGACGGTTTCGTCGTAAACCGCGGGATCGCCGATAGAGACGCGTTTCAACGCGTCTTCGCGGGAACGCGCGCCGATGTCGATCCACATTTCATGGACCTCGGGAACCTTGGTGCGTTCTGCCGCGCTCATCAGGTGAACGGCGCGTTTTCCCGTGACGCCGAGCACGATTCCGTTCTTCGTCAGAATGAGCACGCGCCGCCCGCTCGGAATGATCAAATCGTGCCCGCCGAGCAAGTTGAAATAAAGAAAGCCCTTGTCGTCGACATACGCGATCTGCAAGCCCAACTCGTCGATGTGCCCGGCGAACATGACGGAATTTTTCGCCTTCGGATTGAGCGTCGCGATGCGGTTGCCAAGCACGTCCTTGCGGTATTCGTGCGCGACGGATTTCATGTATTTGTCGCAGATCGCCTGCGCCTCGAACTCGTGCCCCGTCGGTGCTTTCGCTTCGAGCAGTTCTCGCAAAAACGCGGGGATCTCGAATTTTTTTTCCGTTTCGGAAGAAGAAGTTTTTTTCGCCATGACGAAATTTCTCCTCGGGGGAAAAAATCAGATTTCCGCGGGAACGGCTTCGGGCGCGGCTTCGGGTTCGGGCGCGGGAACGGGAGACGCTTCGTCCGAAACCTGCGCGGGGACGATGTCCTCGGCGGGAACGGCGTTTTCGCTCTGCGAGTGCGTCAGCGCGAAAAAGGTTACGGCTTTCATCGGCACGCGCGCGTCGAACTCGAAATCCGCGTAGCCGGCGTCTTCTCTGTCGCCGGAAATCACGCGGCGGGAACGCCCTACTTCCTTTCCGTTCTTGTCGAACGCGCGCAGAAGCACCGCGCTTTTGAAAAATTTCGAATACGAAACGTAAAGCACCGCTTTCGGTTTTTTCCCCGCGTCGATGTGAACGCGTTCGACGACGACCCCGTCCGTGCGAAGCGCGTCGAAATAAACGACGGGCGCCGAGCTGTCCGCCGCGACGACTTCAGGCTTTTTCTCCCACGGTTTGCAAACGGCGAGAGCCGCGCCTGCGGCGACGATCGCCAGAACGCCGATAACTGCAAGTATGTTTTTAATCATAAGTCTGCGATTTTCTCTTTTACGTCGATGAAACGCAAGGAAAACGAACGTTTTTCCGCGGCGTTCCCGCCGACGCGCGGCGGCAAAAAAAATCTCCCGCGGGAGGGGAACGGGAGATTTTTCCGAAAGGCGCGGGAACGCCTTATTTGCTCTTCTTTTCCGTTCCCGCGTCCCACGAATACGTGTAGACCTTGTCGCCCTCCTCAACTTTCCGGCGGTCGCCCTTATGCCACCAGTAGAAAATCGGCGAAGCGATGTAAATCGACGAGAACGTGCCGACGATAACGCCGAAGATGAAGACTTTTCCGTATTCGGCGACGTCGCCCGCGCCGAACACGGCGAGCGAAATCGCCGACAGGAACACGGTCACGGACGTGAGCAACGTGCGAGAAAGCGTGCGGTTGATCGAAAGGTTGATCACGTCGCTCAGCCGCATTCCCGGATTGTTCGCCAGCTCCTCGCGGATGCGGTCGAACACGACGATCGTGTCGTTGATCGAATAGCCGGCGACCATCAAAATCGCGGCGATCATCGAAGCGGAAAACTGCCCGCCGCAGATCAGATAAAGCCCCGTGACGACGACGATGTCGTGAATCGTCGAAAGCATCGCGCCGATCCCGAAGCCGACTTCGAAGCGGAGTGCCACGTAAACCATGATGCCGACGACGGCGAGAAGCAGCGAAATTATCGCCATTTTTACGAGTTGCGAACTGACGATCGCGCCGACCGCCTGTTTGCCGACGATCACATTTTCCGGCGTTCCCGCGCCGTCCGGAAACATTTCCGGATGCGCTTCCAGCAGTTTGGCAACAATTTTTTCGATGTTGGAAAATTCGCCACCCTGCGTCGTGTCTTCCGTCAGCGGACATTCGATGCTGAGCGTCTGTTCCGACGCGCCGACTTTTTGCTGATAAACGGCGGACGAATCGCCGATGCCGATGGATTCTGCGATTTTTTTGATTTCGCCAACGCCTGCCTGCTTCGCGGGATCCTGCGCGATGCGCAACGTGACGGATTCGCCACCCTTGAAGTCTTTGCTCAGACAGGCAGAACCTTTGACGAACGGGAACGCGACGCTCGCGGCGATCAGCACAGCGGAAATGCCGACCGCGACGCGCCAATGCTCCATGAAGCGCAGATGCGCCGTTTTTTTCATCAGACGCAGACCGAATAGGCGGTGCATGATTCCGAGATTGATGAAAAGTTCCTGCAACCCGCGACACGTGACGAGGCACGTAAACAGCGTCGTGAGAATGCCGATCGCGAGCGTCACGCCAAAGCCCTTGACCGATCCCGTGCCCATCCAGATCAGGATTCCCGCCGTGACGAGAGACGTCAGTTGCGAGTCGAAAATCGTGACGAACGCGCGGTCATAGCCGAGTTCCAGCGCGGTTTTGAGAGACTTCCCGTGGTCGGACTCCTCGCGGATGCGTTCGAACACGAGAATGTTCGCGTCGACCGCCATGCCGAGCGTCAGCACGAGAGCGGCGATGCCCGGCAGCGTGATCGTCGCGCTGATCGCGCACATCACGCCGAAAATCATCAGAATGTTGATGAAAATCCCGATGACGGCGACGGCGCCGCCGGAAAGATAAAACACGAGCATGAACAGCACGATCAATCCCGTCGCCACGGCGGCGGCGGTCATGGACTGCGTCTGCGCGTCTTTCGCCAAAGAGGCACCGACGTTCGTCATGTCTTGCAGTTCGAGCGGAAATTCCAGCGGATTGTTCAGCGCGTTCGCGAGGTCCTCCGCTTCCTTGCGGTCAAAGTTCCCGGTGATCGCCGCGGAACCGCCGTAGAGCCCGACTTTTTTCCCGCCGCTGAAATTGAGTCTCGGCGCGGACATCAGCTTTCCGTCAAGGACGATGGCGAAAAGCCCGTCCCCGCCGGTGCGGTTATCCTCGTCGGCGATGCGCTGCGTGATGTCGCCGAAAATGCGCCCGCCGTCCGACGTGAAGCGGATTCCGACTTGAAGCGTCAGCCCATCGGTGCTTTCGACGGAAGCGCGCTTGACGATCGCTCCCGTCGCTTCCGGCGCCTTTTTGACGTAGAGCGGAGACGAGGTCGCCTCGCCCGTTTTTTTGTCGATGTGATAGTCGTAAAGCACTTCGTAGGCGGCGACTGGAGACGTCGAGACGCGCGGATTTTCGCGCAGGCTCTTGATCGTGCCCTCCGGCGTTCCCGCTTCGGGAACGAGGTAGCGATGCACCAAGCGGAATTCGAGTTTCGCCGGTTTTTTCAGAGAATTGATCGCCTCGGGATTGTTCGCCGTGTCTTCGCCCGGAAGCTGAATTTCAATCGAATCGTTCCCGACGGGGCGAATGACGGGTTCGCTCACGCCGAACTGATTGACGCGGTCTTCCATGACCGCCGTCGCCTGATTGAGCTGAGAGAGTTTTTCCGCCGCGCGGGACTTGATGTCTTCCTCGACCTTCGCGCGTTCTTCCGGCGTCTTTGCGGCGGCGAGCGCGCGTTTGTCGGCTTCCGCCGCTTCCGGATTGACGCGCAACGTAAACGAAATTCCGCCCTGTAGATCCAAACCGAGCTTCACTTTGCCCTGCGAACGGCGCAGCAACTCCTGCATCAGAATGTTGTTGCGCTTTTCCTGGATCGGCTCGCGGATCATGCGGATGTCCGGGAAAAACTGCGCGAGTTCGATCGGCTTGCCGGATTTTCCCTTGCCCGAAATGATGTCTTTCAGCGCGGCGTAAGCCGTCGGCGATTTTTCGTTCGCGGGAACGCTTTCGTCGCGGTAAGAAGCGACGCGCTCGTCGGCTTCAGCGAGAATGAGCTTGAATTCTTCCTGCCGCGCGGTCGCGTTTTCCTCGATGTATTCGCGGAACGGCGTGCTTTTGAGCGGCATCATGCTGATCAGCGCGTAGCCCAGAATGAGAACCGACGCGAAAAGCCGCCAAAAAATCTTGATCGTCATAATTTATTTTTCCAAAAAAAAGAACGGATTCTCTCTCTCCGAAAAAAAAGCGGGAAAGCCGAACAGCCGTTCCGCGGAAGCGCGGGAACGTTCCCGCGCCGAATCCGCCGACGCAGTCCGACTTTCTCCGCGTCCGAACTTACTTGCTCGCGTTCGCGCCGGTCAGACCGACGATGGCGTTGCGCAGAAACGGAATGCGCGTGCCTTCGGAAACCTGAAGCGTAACCGTCGTTTCGTCGAGCGAAACGATTTTGCCGACGATTCCACTCGTCGTGTAGACCGCGTCGCCAGCTTTAAGCTCGTTCTGGAGCTTCTGCAACGCTTTCTGGCGCTTGCGCTGCGGCATGAAAAGCAGGAACCAAAGTCCCGCGAACAGGAGCACCCAGATCAGCAGCGAACTCATTCCGTTGCCGAACAGCCCATGCGGCGGCTGCGGCGCGGGAACGGCGCCGTCCGCGGGAACGGCTTCCGTCGCCTGTGCCTGCTGCGGCGCGGCTTCGGGAGCGGCTTCAATCGCCGCCTGTGCGAAAATCATGACGTTGTTCATAGCTGTGTTTTGCATAAAATGAAAAAGAAAGCGCGGATTATGCCCTGCCGCGCGCGGGAACGCAATAGCGGATAATCTTCCGTTTAAATGCCGAAGACTTCGCGGACTTTCGCGGGAACGCCGTCGCGCGCGCAGGAAAGCGAGTGAAGCTCCGGAGCCGTTTCCAGCTCCGCGAGAGCGGGCGTTCGTCGCGTGAACGCCGCCAGAGCGCGGAGATTTTCAAAATCGTTTTCGCCGCACGTTCCCGTGAGCGCGCGGAGCATCGCGGCGGGAAATTTCCACGGGGATGCCGTCGCCGCGATCACGGCGGGAACGCCGTCGCGCTCCGCCGCCCGTTCCCGCAAAACCTTCCAGCCGATCGCCGTGTGCGGATCCGCGAGGTAGCCCGTCTCGCGCCAAATTTCGGCGATCGCAGCTTCCGTTTCGGCAGGCGTCGCCCAGCCGGAAGCGTAATTTTCGCGCAGCGGCGCGGCTTCCGCTTCGGAAAGAGAAAAAACGCCGTCCGTCTTCAGCGCGTTCATCAGCGCGTTCACGCGCGAAGCGTTCCCGCCGGCGAGCGCGTAAAGCAGCCGCTCCACGTTCGACGAAACGAGAATGTCCATCGACGGAGAATTCGTCACGTGAAATTCGCGGCGGCGGTCATACGTTCCCGTCGCGATGAAATCGGCGACGACGCGGTTTTCGTTCGACGCGACGACGAGGCGGCGAATCGGCGCACCGAGTTTTTTCGCGAAATCCGCCGCGAGAATGTTTCCGAAATTTCCCGTCGGGACAACGACGTCGAACACGCCGTGCTTCGCCAACGATCCTGATTTTTCCAGCCGCCGCCACGCGTCGAGGTAATAGCTGATCTGCGGGAACAGCCGCCCGATGTTGATGGAATTCGCGCTGGAAAGAAAAACGCCCTTCGCCGCCGCAGACGCGCGCAGACGCTCGTCGACGAACGCGGACTTCACGCCTGCCTGCGCGTCGTCGAAATTTCCCTCGATCGCGCACGCGTGGACGTTCCCGCCCGCGCAGCAGACCATCTGCCGCCGCTGAATTTCGGACGTTCCCGTCCGCGGATAAAAGACGAGCACTTCCGTTCCCGCCACGTCCGCGAAGCCGCTCATCGCCGCCGAGCCGGTGTCGCCGCTCGTCGCCGTGAGAATTGCGACGCGCTCCAGCCCCGCGTCTTTCGCCGCGTATTGCAGCAACAGAGGAAGCAACGTCAGCGCGACGTCCTTGAACGCGTAAGTCGGACCGCAGAACAAATCGAGAAAATGAACGTCGCCGAACGAACGCAGCGGCACGATTTCCGGCGAGGAAAAACGGGCGAGTGAGCGCTTTATCGCCGCCGCGCGGACGTCGGCGGGAACGGCGTCGAAAAACAGCGCGAGCAGTTTTTCCATCGTCGAGGCGAAATCGCCCTCGAGCCAAAACGTTTTGTCCCCGATTTTCGGCAGCACCGCGGGAAGGTAAAGCCCGCCGTCGGGAGCGATTCCGTTCAGCAGTGCTTTCGAAGCGTTGACGGCGGGAGCGTTCCCG
The DNA here is from genome assembly GCA_964633895.1 of uncultured Enterobacteriaceae bacterium. GTDB lineage: Bacteria > Verrucomicrobiota > Verrucomicrobiia > Opitutales > UBA953 > Spyradosoma. Next base: position 6,734 of record CAZWIK010000037.1, read on the forward strand.
CGCGTGGAGATGTATGTGATGCTCATTTGCCGTTTTGCATATTCCCGAAAATTCGGAAAAATTTCTTGGTGGGCCCAGCAGGATTCGAACCTGCGACCAAGGGATTATGAGTCCCCTGCTCTAACCGCTGAGCTATAGGCCCGAGAAAAACAAGACGCGTATTTTTTCGGAAATTCTCATGCGAGGCAAGCGGGAAACGCGTTCCCGCGCGAATGCGGCGTTCCCGCGCCTTTGGATTCCGCGCGGGAACGGAAAATTTTTCTTATTTGCTTGCGCGCGCGCCGCCGCCGCCGGAAAATTGCGATCCACAACAAACGCTTCCTCAATGTCGAATTCCGTTTCCCGTTCCCGCATAAAAAAATACATTTTCCAGTTTTCGGTCTTCGCCGAAAATAAAGTTGGCTACCTGAATTTCATCGCGGAATCGCTGATCGGCATCGACGTTCACATTCTCGGCATGAGCTGCCTCGACCAGACGGACTGCGCGATCGTCCGCTTCGTTCCCGACTACGCGGAAGCCGTCGAAAAATTGCTCAAAAAAGCGAACATTTCCTACTCGAAGACGCGCGTCATCGCCGTGGAATTTTCCGGGCCGAAGGATTTGACCAAAGTCACCCAATCCCTGCGCCAGGCGGAGATCAACATTCATTACCTTTATCCGCTATTCTACCGCCCCGAAGGTCGCTGCGGGCTGATTCTCTCGACCAACGATCTCGAACTTTCCGAAAGCGTCCTCTCCGGCTACGGAATCCGAGTCCTCGAACTCGACGACATCGCCCGCTGACGCGTTCCCGCGACGATTTTCCTCCAAAAAAAACAAAGGCTATGCACGGATTTTTCCCCGCAATATCCGCCGCGCTCGCGTTCGCCGTCGCGCTGAACGCCGCGACGAAAATCGAACCCGAAAACCGGATCTGGTCGGACGTTCCCGCACAGAGCTTCAACGCCGACTGGAGCGTTCCCGCCGACAACGTCGCCGCGGGAAAAGGCTGGGAACCCGAGGGCTTTCCCGTCGGGAACGGACGCATCGGCGCGATGGCGCTCGGCGGAGCGGAGCGGGAACGATACGCGCTCAACGAAATTTCGCTTTGGAGCGGCGGCGAAAACGCCGGCGGAAACTGTTCCGGCTACGCCTACGGCCCGACGGCGGGGCGCGACGCTTTCGGCAGTTATCAGCCTTTCGCCGACCTGCTGATCAAATCGCCCGGACTTGAAAATCCGACGGATTTCGTCCGCGCGCTTTCCCTCGCCGACGGCATCGCGTCCGTTTCCTTCAAAAAAAACGGAACGCGATACGCGCGCGAAGTTTTCGCGAGCGAGCCACAGGACGTCGTCGCCGTCATTTACGAGGCTTCCGAAAAAGGAAAAATCTCGGCGGAAATCGCGCTTTCTCCGCATCATTCGACGCGGATTTCCGCACGCGGGAATCGCATTTCGATGACGGGAACGCTGGCAAACGGCATGAAATTTGCGGCGGAAGTCGCCGTCCTCGCCTGCGGCGGGAACGTCGAGGCACGCGGCGGAAGCGCGGAAATTCCGGTGCGCTACGTCGGAAACGGAGGTGCCGCGCGCGCGCAGTTCGATGCGTCGCTACTGCCGAAAATTTCCGTCGGGAACGCGGATCGCCTCGTCATTCTCGTCGCGATGAGCACGGATTTTCCGATGCGCCGCGGGAACGCGTCGAAGCGGATTTCCGCCGATCCCGCGAAAACCGTCGCCGCGACAATTTCCGCCGCGAAAAAAATCGCCGCCGGAGCCGACTCGGGAACGCTTCGCGCGAATCACGTCGCCGCGCACCGCAGGCTTTTCGACCGTTGCGCGATCGACCTCGGCAAGACCGACGCGGAAACCGCCGCGCTGCCGACGGCGCAGCGGATCAAGAAATACCGCGAGACGAAAAACGATCCCGACCTCGAAGAAACGCTGTTTCAGTTCGGACGGTATCTGCTGATGTCGTCGTCGCGCAATTCCCTTCCCGCGAATCTTCAGGGTCTCTGGAACGACAAGGTTCACGCGCCGTGGGCGAGCGATTATCACAACAACATCAACATTCAGGAAGCCTACTGGGCGGCGGAAACCACGAATCTTTCCGAATGCGCCGTGCCTCTGCTGAATTTCATTTCGGATTCCGCTCCAGCGTCGCGCGCCATGACGAAAAAGCAGTTCGGCGAAAACACGCCCGGTTGGACGACGCGCATTTCTCAAAATCCGTGGGGCTGGGGCGGCTGGACGATGTGGAACGTTCCCGTCAACGCATGGTATGCCCTGCACATGTGGGAACATTACCGATTCACGTCGGACAAAAATTTTCTGAAAAAACAAGCCTACCCGATGATGAAGGAGGCGTGCCTTTTCTGGGAAGCGCACCTGAAAGAACTCGGCAAAAACGGCGCGGGATTTGAATCCGACGACAAAAACGCGGACCGCGCACAGCTCGAAGGCGTTCCCGCGGGAACGCTCGTCGCGCCGCGCGGCTGGTCGCACGAATGGGGGCCCGTCGAAGACGGCGTCGCGCACGATCAGCAGCTCGTCCGCGAGCTTTTCGACGACACGCTCGAAGCGGCGAAAATTCTCGGCGCCGATTCCGCCTGGACGAAAAATCTCCGAAAAAAACGCGACCGCCTCGCGCCCGACAAAATCTCGCGCGGCGGCTATCTGCAGGAATGGCTCATCGACCGTCCGGAAATGCTCCGCGGGCATCGCCACACGTCGCATCTTTTCGCCGTGTTCCCGGGCAACGGAATTTCCGTCGAAAAAACGCCGAAACTCGCCGCCGCCGCGAAAAAATCGCTCGAGCTGCGCGGGAACGACGGCGATTCCCGCCGCTCATGGTCCTGGCCGTGGCGCGCCGCGCTTTGGGCGAGACTGAAAGAAGGCGACAAGGCGCACGAAATGCTCGAAGGACTTTTCGCGCACAACCTGCTCCCGAATATGCTGACGACGCACCCGCCGTTTCAGGCGGACGGGAATTTCGCGTTTCCCGCCGCCGTCGCGGAAATGCTCGTGCAGTCCCACGCCGGACAAATCGAGCTGCTTCCCGCGCCCTGCGCCGCATGGAAAAACGGACGCGTGCGCGGGCTGAAGGCGCGCGGGAACGTCTCCGTCGATTTCGAATGGAAAAACGGGCGCGTGACGAAATACGCGCTGTATTCGCCATTCCCGCAGAAGACGACGCTCGTCGTCAACGGCGAAAAGAAAACGGAAACGCCGAAGCCGCTCCCGACCGAAATCAAAAAATGACGCGCGCGCGTTTTCCGGCTTTTCTTTCTTTGAAAATAAAACTTAAATTCCGAGCGAATCCGAACGCTGAGCTTCTCCGATGCACGCACTTTCCAAATTTTTGCCCGACGACTTCGATCCCGCAGGCGGGCTGACGCTGCTCTCCGGCAAAGGGGCTTACCCGCGCCTCGTCGCCGAACGCGCGCGCGCCGCGGGCGTAGACGTTTCGCTCATCGCGATCGTCGACGAAGTCGATTCCGATTTCGTCGAGACGTTCCCGCGGGAACGTGTGCTCTGGGCGAAAGTCGGACAGCTCGGAAAATTTCTTTCGCTCCTTAGAAAACTGCGTTCCCGCTATTTCATCATGGCGGGACAAGTCGCGCCAAAACGCCTTTTCCACGGGCTCGTTCCCGACCTCAAGGCGGCGCTCATTCTCGCGACGCTCAAAGAACGCAACGCGCACACGATTTTCGGCGCGATCGCCGACGAAGCAAAAAAAATCGGCGTCACGCAACTCGACGCGCGCGCGTTTATGGACGACCAGCTCGCGTCCGCGGGAACGCTCGTCGGCAAGGCGAAAAACGTCGAGCCCTTCGCGCTCGAATACGGCATAAAAATCGCCAAGGAATGCGCGCGGCTCGACATCGGGCAAGGCGTCGTCGTTTCCGGCGGAACCGTTACCGCCGTCGAAGCCTACGAGGGCACGGACAAGATGTTGCGCCGTTGCGCGGACATTCCGAAAAAAAATCCGCTCTACGTCAAGACCGTCAAGCCCGGACACGATTACCGCTTCGACGTGCCCTGCTTCGGCGTGAGAACGCTCGAAAGCATGAAGCTCGGCGGGATCGCCGCCGCCGCGCTCGAAGCCGAAAACGTCGTCATTCTCGAAAAAGAAAAAGTTTTCGCGGAAGCCGCCCGCCTCGGCATCACGATCCTCGGCTGGGAAAAGAAAGAGTGAATTTCGCGCGGCGGCGTTCCCGCGGAAAAAAAAGCGTTCCCGCGCGGGAACGCTTTTTTTTGAAATGAAATGCGCGGAAAGCGTTTCAGACTTTCTGCAGGTCGGCTTCTTTGAGCTTGAGCGCCTTGTCGACTTCGGCGATGTATTTGTCGGTCAGCGTCTGAATGTCTTTTTCCGCGCGCTTGCAGTCGTCTTCGGACGCGGCTTTGTCCTTGTTGATTTTCTTCACGGCTTCGAGCGCGTCGCGGCGGCAGTTGCGCACGCCGACACGTCCGCTTTCCGCGTAGCGGTTCGCAACCTTAACGAGTTCCGCGCGGCGCTCGCCGGAAAGCTCGGGAACGCTGCAGCGGATGAACGAACCCATGTTCGCCGGCGTCAGCCCAACGTTCGCGCCGAGAATCGCTTTTTCGATTTCCTTGATGATGCTCTTGTCGAACGGCGTGATGACGATCGTTCGCGCGTCCGGCGTGGAGACCGACGCCGTGTCTTTCAGGCGCATCATGCTGCCGTAGGCTTCGACCTGAATATTTTCCACCATGGCGGGAGCGGCTTTGCCCGTGTGAATCGTGGAAAATTCTTTGACGGTGTGCTCGAGTGCTTTTTTCATCGCGGACTCGGCGTCCATTTTGATTTTTTTCAACATAAGTTTTTCGGAATTTTGATCTTTTTTTTTCGGAAAAAAGAAAACGCGGCGCGGGAACGCTCAGGAAACCAGCGTCCCGATGGATTCACCGCAGATCGCCTTGCGGATAGAATCTTTCTCCGCCATCGAAAAGACGAGAATCGGCATGCGGTTTTCCTGGCAGAGCGCGAACGCCGTCGAGTCCATCACGCCGAGGCGTTTCATCAACGCTTCGTCGTAGGAAATTTTTTCGTAGCGGACGGCGTTCTTGTCCTTCATCGGATCCGCCGTGTAGATGCCGTCGACCTTCGTCGCCTTGAAGATGATGTCGGCGTGAACTTCGTTGGCGCGGAGCGCGGCGGCGTAATCCGTCGTGCAGAACGGGTTTCCCGTTCCCGCGGCGAAGATGACGATGCGCCCTTTTTCGAGGTGGCGCAGCGCGCGGCGGAGAATGAACGGCTCGGCGATTTTGTCCATCGAAATCGCGGACTGCACGCGCACGTCGATTCCGTTTTTCTCGAGGCAGTCCATGATCGCGAGCGCATTGATCGTCGTCGCGAGCATTCCCATGTTGTCGCCGGTCGTGCGGTCCGTGCCGTTGTTGCGCGATCCCGCCAGCCCGCGGAAAATGTTCCCGCCGCCGCAGACGAGGCAGACCTGCACGCCCATTTCGTGAAGCAGCTTGAGCTGTCCGGCGAGGTTTTTGAGAATCACGGGATCGAGCGGATCCCCGGTCTGATAGTTTTTCAGTGCCTCGCCGCTAATTTTCAGAACGATGCGGTTGTATTTCGGACGCTTGTTTTTCGAGGGAACCGAAGATTTTTTGACTTTCGCTGTCATGGCTTGCATTAGTATTTCAAAAATCGCGCCGAATCGTCAAGCGTCGTTCCCGCGGCGGGAACGCTCGGCGGCGTCTTTTTTCCGCCGCTGTTCGTCGTCAAGATTCTCGAAATCGTCCACGGCGTCGAGATTCGAAAAAATGTCCGGCGGAAGCTCGCTTTTCTTTTCGCGATGAATCTTGAAGCCGCGGAGTGAGTTGCGCAGCCAGTCCTGCGTGTCGGCGATCGGGCGGCTGTGCAGATTCAGACGCACGGCGGCGTAACGCAGAACGAGCGTCGCGAGCGCGACGACGACCGCGGCGATCGTCGGCGGAATGATCTGATGAAGCACGGTGTAAAGCGCGCTCCCGACGACGGCGACGACGCCGTAAAACTGCCCCGGCTTGAACACCATCGGTTCTTCCCGCGCAATGACGTCGCGCAACAGCCCGCCGCCCACCGCGTTGATGAAGCCGATGCCGAGCGCGACCGGAATCGACATGCCGTAAACGAGCGCCTTGTTCGTTCCGAAAACCGCGTAAATCCCGAGACCGAGCGCGTCGCAGAACATCACAACCCCGTCGAATTTCGTCAGCACGCCGCCGAGAAAAATTCCGCACAGCCACGAGCAGATCAGCGCGACCATGTAGTTCCCATCTTCAAAAATCGGCGAAATCCCGTCCTGGATGCAGACGCCGTCGCGGATCAGCGCGCCGCCCACCGCCGTGATTCCCGCGAGAACGAACGCGCCGACGTAATCGTAGCCCTTCTGCCGCGCGACCATCGTGCCGCTCACGCCGAAAACGAAGACCGCCGCGTAATCCAGCCACGGCGGGAGCGCGAGCGTTTCGGAAAAAAACGAAGACTGCGCCGCCGCGAGCATTCCCTGCACCGCTTCGATCGAGCGCGGAGTCAGCAGGACGCAGACCAGCAGAAGAACCAAAGCGACGATGAAACGTCCCGTGCGCATGAGTTTTTATTTCTGATTTTTCACGGAAAAAAAGACGTTCCCGCGCGGAAACGGAAAATTTACGGACGACGTGCGGAAAACGCGTCCATCGCGGCGGCGACGACCGCCTGATTTTCCGCCGACATTTCGACGAGCGGCAGGCGCACTTCCGGCGAACCGATCACGCCCGCGCGCGCAAGCGCGAACTTCGCGGGAACGGGATTCGGCTCGATGAAAAACTTTTTGAACAAATCCGCCATCGCGTCGTGAAGCCGCCGCGCTCCCGCGAGATCGCCCGCGCGCATTTTCGCGACCATTTCCGAAACCTGCCTCGGAAGCCAGTTCGAAGCGACGGAAATCACGCCCTTTGCGCCGAGCGCGATGAACGGGAGCGTCAGCGAATCGTCGCCGCAGGTAACGATGAAGTCCGGATCGAGCGCGCGCACGAGCCGCGAAACCTTGTCGCACGAGCCGCCGGCTTCCTTCACGCCGATGATGTTCGGGAACGCTTTGCGCAGACGGACGATCGTCTCCACCGCAATTTCGATTCCGCAGCGTCCGGGAATGGAATAAAGCAGAATCGGCTTGTCGGTCGCTCCCGCGATTTCAGCAAAATGACGATAAACGCCCTCCTGATTCGGCTTGTTGTAATACGGCGCAACGTGAAGAAACGCCTGCGCGCCGAGCTTTTCCGCCTCGCGCGTGAGCAGCACCGCCTCGTGCGTGGAATTCGCGCCCGTTCCCGCGAGCACGGGAACGCGTCCGGCGGCAAACTCGATCGTTTTCGCGATGACCTCGAGATGTTCCGCGTGCGTGAGCGTCGGCGATTCGCCGGACGTGCCGACGGAAAGAATGCCGTCAATCCCGCCCGCAATCTGGTATTCCACAAGTTTCTTCAAATCGGAATAAGCGACTTCGCCGTTTTTCATCGGCGTGACGAGCGCGGTCCACGCTCCGGAATAAACGGAATAATCTGGTGTGCTCATAAGCGGGGAATACTCAAACGAATTTCCGCCGCGATTGCAACGCCCGTTTAAACGCTCCGCGGGAACGAGGGAAAAAACGCGGGAACGGAAAAAATGGGGTTTTCAGAAAAAAACGGGCTTGCCAGCCGTTTTTTTTTGCAAAATGGGCTTTCGAAATTGAGAAAAATTGCGCGGGAACGACTTCCGCCGTCTCGGTTTCGTCAACAATCCTCAAACAAAAAGGGTTTCATCAAAAAAAGTTATGAAAAAGTTAATTACAGCCGCGGCGTTCCTCGCCGCTTCTTCCGCGCTCGCAAGCGCAGCGACGGTTACGTCGCAAACGGTCATCAGCTCAACTTCCGTCACAGGAGGGAGCTATAAGGGCGTCTCGTTCACGGTTTCTTCCGACCTATTGGCGGAGTCGTATTTACTCGACAGCCTGACAATCTTCGGGCGATACGGCAGTTGGGAAGACGGAAATACTATCTCTGGAAACGAATATTTTGTCGTGTATTCCGTCAGCGGGACGTCGACGCTGACGTATTTAGGAGGAGTAGAAACAACCTCCGAAAATCAGCGGTTTTATGATTCTACCAACGGCTATTACACCAGAAACACCATGACGGGATCGTTCTCCGGCATTACCGTAGAATCGGATTCGACTTATGTCGTACTCTTCACGACGTCGGAAAATTACGCGAACAATGAAACGACATTTAAAACGGCAACTGCGTTGAGCAACATTTCTTCTTTGCTCTCATCAGAAAATCTTTTCGCAACGTCGACTAACACTGTCGCGAGCGGACCGACCGGAACTTTTTACAATGCGGATGGACCGACAAGCGCGGGCTACACGCCCGTCATTTCGCTGACGCTTTCGACGATTCCCGAACCGTCGGCGTTCGGTTTGCTCGCGGGCGTGGGTGCGTTGGCGCTGGTCGCGGCGCGGCGGCGGCGTTCTCGCGCGAAATAAGCCTTCAGGTTTTGTTGTGTGAAACCTGTTTGAAGTTCGGTGTTCCCGTGGGTTATCCGCGGG
>CAZWIK010000038.1:0-15276 GCA_964633895.1 uncultured Enterobacteriaceae bacterium
CGGACGGAAACCGCATGAAACTTTTTCGCGAGCCGCGCGCAACACTGCGTCATCTTCGGCGAAAATTCCCATTCGCCTTTCCCGAACGAAGCCGCATACGCCACGCGCCGCGTGCGCACGTCGCGCACGTCGAGAAAATCCAGAAAGAACGTCGGCATGTGCGGCGAATACGCCGGTCGCCACGTCTGATCGCTTCCGACGACGAACGCGTCGAAACCGTATTCGGCGAAATCGCATTCCCGCGCGGGCGCGAAAATCTTTTTCGTCGTGCGGATATTTTCCGCGACGAACCGCGCCGTATGCGTTCCCGCGCTTTTCGGAATCGGCTTCGGAAAAAGTTCGACGTTCTTCCCAAACAAAAACTTCGCGACGCACTTGCGGGCGATCCGTTCTGGAAAGCGCGCGTATCTTCTTAACGGATGCACCGGCTTCCGGGCATAGTCGATTGTGAGCACATCGTGCCCTTCCCCGCGCAAAAATTTTTGCAGCGCAAACGCCTGTAAAAGCCCGCCGTAATTCGTGTGTAGCGGCTGCGTCAGTATTCCGATTTTCATAAAGACGCGCTCCTTTCATGCGCGAAAAAGCCCGCCGGACTTTCCGTCCGACGAGCTTTTCCAAAAAGAAATACGACTGTGCCGCGCGAAGCGTTCCCGCGCGGGAACGCGATCACGTTTTCCGCAGCGCGAGCGCGCGCGAAAGGAACTCGCGGGAACGCGCCCTGAGCTCGGGAATCCCCCCCCCCCATTTCTTCGCGCTTCGCCGCGTAATCGATTTCAGAGAATTGCGGATGCGCAGCCGAATCGACGCAGCGGTCAAGCAGCCCGAGCGCGCCGAGAATCTGACGCGGGCGATTTTCCGCCGCGTTCCCGTTGCTCACATAGTAAAGCGGCTTTTCAAAAATCAGCGCGAACGCCGTGCCGTGAAACGACGTCGAAACCACGCACGCCGCGTTTTTGAACCAGCCGACGAACTGTTCCGGCGTCTCCGTTTTCAGCATGTCGCCGCGGAGCGTATAGCCTGCCCAAAGCGAAACGACATCCGCGTCGAGCTGCGCGGCGAGTTCCCGCGCGATTCGATTCGCCGCCAGATTATACGTCACTTGATAAACAAGCACGTATCTGCGGGAACGGCGCGGCGGTTCGGCGAGCCGCTCCCAGACGCTCCCGTCGACGAGCATCGTCGGATCGAGCACGGTTTCGATTTCAAGCGAAGTCTTCGGCTGAAGCGATGCGGCGAGGTTCGATTCGCGCACGGAAATGGCGTCGAAATTTTTCAGCGCGTCCGCAAAAACAGGATTGTCGCCGAGCGTCGCCGAAGCCGCTCCCGCGCTTGCCGCATACGCGATTTTCAGCGTTCCAGCAGGCGCGGAAAAGTAGCCGAGAAAAACCGGATCGCCGCCGTCCGTGTGAGCCGGACTCCAAATCTGATCGCTCCCGAAAACGAGCGCGTCATAATTTTCCGCGGGAACGCGACCGCCCGCCGCAAAACGTTCCCGAGAAAGATTCAGCTTCGCGGAAATAAAATTCTCGAAACCGCGCCGACGCGCGACGCGCATCGGAATCGCCGCGAGGTTCCACGGCAGACGCAGTCCCCAGCGGAGAAGCCGAAAAACCTTGAAGAAAACGTTCCCGCGCAGAGACGGCAACGGAAACGCGCGGTATCCACGTAGCAGATACGCGGGACGATAATCGATCATCTCGACTTCGTTCCCGCAACTTTTCAGATATTCCTGCAAGGCGTAAGCCTGCAAAACCGCGCCGTAATTATGCGCACAGTGAAACGTTAGTATTCCGATTTTCATAAAGACCCGCTCCTTTCACGCGCGAAAAAGCCCGCCGGACTTCCCGTCCGACGAGCTTTTCCAAAAAGAAATACGACTGTGCCGCGCGAAGCGTTCCCGCGCGGGAACGCGATCACGTTTTCCGCAGCGCGAGCGCGCGCGAAAGGAACTCCGCGGATTCCGCTCGAAAGGCATCGAGCTTCGCTTCGACCGCCGCCCAATCGATCGGCGCATCCATTTTTGCCGAGAGGCTTCCCCCCCCCCCATTTCGTCAAAAATCCGCGATTCCAAATTCAGCTTTTCCAAGAGGGAGAGAAAACGGCAGTTTTCGCCCGCCGTTTTTCCTTTTTGAAGAACGACCAGAAACGGCTTGCGCATGATGATCGCGAATGCTGTGCCATGAAAGGAATTCGTCAGCACGCAGTCCGCTTTATCGTAGGCGTTCAGCCACTCCGACGGCGACGGCGCAAAGACGAATTCTTCGGGAATCGCAAGTTCCGCACCCTGCAAAGGAACGACTTTCAGAGCCGCCGCGCGTTCCCGCGCGAACTCGACAAGATCATGCCACGGGAGACTCTCCAATTTTTTCACGTTCAGAAAATACGCGAGCACAGTCTTTTTCGGGAACGCCGCGCCTTTGCCCTCCTCGCGGACAATCCGCATATAATCTTCCTTTTCGAGCAGTAGCGTCGGATCGGCGACGTGAACGGCATCGCGCCGTCCCGCACGCTCGCAGACGTCGATCCCGTCGCGTTCCCGCACGGAGACGGCATCGAATCGCGGGAACGCACGGCGAGCGGCATCCAGCCACGCCTCCGATTTCGTTTTCCATGCCGTGCTCGCCGCATACGCGATGCGCAGAGCATCCGGCGCGCCGAATCCGAGAAAAGTCGAGACCGAAACACACCCCCAAACCTGGTCGCTCCCGACGATATAGGCATCCGCGGGCGGAGGATTTTTCGTCAAATCCGCGCAAGAGAAGCGACCCCGCGTATGCGGAACGTATTTTTCGAAAAACTCGGCGAATCGGCGCGGATGTTTCGCGTTGAAGGCAGCGATGCGGGCGCGTTCCCGTCGAAACAGGATTTGCGAGACGAACAGAGCCTTCGCGACGCGCAACGGGAACGACGGATCTCTTGCCGTGCGCAACAGGGCTTTTTTCAGCGCATCCCGCGCCGTGAGCCGCTCATTCCGCGTCAAAATCCAGAACGTCTCGTGTCCGAGGTGCCGTAAATGAGTCTGCAACGCGTAGTTCTGGAAAAGCGTCCCATAATTGTCCCACTGCCTGAGCCAGTCATCGTTTGAAATAATTCCGATTTTCATAATTTTTTCTGTAAAACATCGTTGAATAAAAACAAATCGCCCCGCTCTTGTTTCTCTCGACGATCCCGAAGAACGCCGCTTGGCAAAGGCACCAAGCAAAAACCGTTCGTTCCCGCGAAATGCAGATTTTTCAGTGAAGAACAAGGGTTTCGTCGACAGATTTGCGCGGAGAGGACGCCAGCTTGAATTTTTCGGGAACGTCTCCGCAGGCGATGAGCACGACGACGGATTCCGGCGCGGGAATATTCAAAATCTTGCGCAACGCGAGGTCGTTTTTGGGGGAGGTAGACCAATTCAGCATGCAGTGCGCGACTTTATTTTTGTGCAACGCGTAGCAAAGATTCATCAGATAAATCCCGGCGTTCGTGTAAAGGTCGTTTCTTTCCGTGCCCCAGACGGCGCGCAAATCGGCGGTAAGCACGAGCAGCTTGTCGGCGAGATGCCCGAACCCTCGGTTTCCGTTTTGCAGAGCGAGGCATTCCCTGACCGTCTCGCGATCCGTCACGCAATGTACGCGCATGTATTGCCGATTGCAGGCGGACGGCGCGTTGTTCGCGAGCGCGACGGCAGCTCGTATCTGTTCTACGGATACGCTTCCAGAAAAATTCCGCACGGAATGGCGCGACGCGGAAAAGATTTCGAACGGCGCGTCGAGATCCGCCCAGTAGCGTTCCCGCGTCATTTCGATTTGATGGGACGGCTCGACGGGAACGCGCTCGAGCAGAGAAGAAATCGCGCGTTCCCGCTCGGCGTCGAGCGCGAACTCCGCTTCGGCATGAACTTTCCGATACTCCGCGATCACGGCGACGGCATCGCGAAACTGCGGCTCGTCCGTTCCGTATTTGTCGGCGAAATCGTTGAGCGCGGCTGTCAGGCTCAAAATCATCTCGCGACCGAACCCGAGGCGCATGTCCGGCATCGTCAGCCCTTTTTCGACGATGTGATACGTCATGATGATCGACGCAAGCGCGCCCGCCTTCGTCTCACGCGAAAGCGGAGAATGCCGCAGAAAGCGCGCGCGGTCATAGGCGAACATTCTGCGCATTCGCCAGCGGTTGAGGAAAAGACGGCACGCCAGCAGATACGCGGCTTTCAGAGCGGGAACGCTTTTCAGAATCCGTTTGATTTTCTTTTTCATAAAAATTTTCTTTTTCGGGGGAGGCGGGAGCGAAGCACCTGAAACAAGCGGGAACGCTCGTCGCGCGTGAAACCGAGCAAGGCGATCGCGGGAACGCAGCAGAACACGCTCGCAAATCCAACGGCAAAAAACTGTGACCAGCCCGGAGCGGGAACGCCGAAATATGCGATCCACGCGGGAACGACCGCCGCCGCAAGTGCCGCAGAAACCGCGGGAACAAACGTGTTTTTCACGAAAGCGCGAATCGGCAGTTTCGCGCAGCGGCGGACGAGAATCAGCCGCAGAACAAGACAGATCGACGAAATGCCGATCGCGACGCAAACGACGGATTCCGGCGGCGCGCCGAAAAATTTCAACGCGATCCACGAAATCGGAAGATTCAGCCAAAGCGTTCCGCCGACGACGCTCTGGTAAAGCGCGATTTTTCCCGATGCCTGCGCCTGCGTCATCAGCGGATACGAAAACGCGTCGATGAGCACCTGCATCAGAATCAACCGCGTGAACCAGACCGCGTGCGCAGGAACGGCTTCGAGCCAAATTCCGAGAACGAAGGGCATTAGCAGCCACGCGGGAAGCGCAAAAAAGAAGAGCAGAAAAAATCCCATGCGCGAGGCGCGCATCGTCAGCAGATGCGACTGCGAAAGCGTTCCCGCCGCGTAATATTTTACGATCTGCGGATTCGCCGCCGTCATGAAATTGTGCGTGAATCCGGTTATCGCCGCGGAAATCTGCTGCGCGATGGCGCGCGCGGCGTTCACGGCGGATCCGAAATAATTGTTCAGAAGGACGTTCACAAAAATGTTCGTGAACAGCCCGGACATCGCGCCCCAGAGATTCCAGCCGCCGAAGGAGACAAGCTCGACGAAGCGCGATTTTTCCCAGAAAAAGCCCGTGCGGGATTCTGGATAACGAAGCCGACACACCAGAAAATTCATCGAAAAATGAATGAGACCGACGCCCATCAGCATCGCGCCGTAAAACGCCAGCCGATCGAAATCCGACAACGAAAGCAGGTAGACGATCGCGAGCCGCGCGGACGCTTCGAAAATCGTGATCCACGCATACGCCTTCATGTTTTCATGCGAAATGATCAGCGCGGAATACGGAATCGTCTGCGTATTCAACAAAAACGTGACGACGGAAAACTGAAAAAACCAGAAAGCGGCGTCCGCGCGTTCCGGCGGGATCACCAGCCGATGCTCCAGGAACCAAAGTCCGACGGTTTCCGCCAGCACGAACAAGATGACGAGCAGCGCAAGATAAATCAGCTGAATCAGATTGAACGTCTGCTTCAGTCGGACGAAATTTTTCCGCCCAAGTTCAAAATTGAAAAACCGCGAACACGACGTACTCATCGTTCCCGCGAGAAACGAAAACATCGTGACGATCCCGCCGATGACGTTCACCAGCCCGTAATCCTCGACGCCGAGCGCACCGAGCAAAACGCGCGTCGTGAAAATTCCCAGCCCCATCGTGAACGCCATGCGCACATAGAGCATGAGCGTGTTTTTCGCGATGCGCTTGTTGTTTTCGGAAACGGACATCGCGCTCAAAACACAAGTGAACGGCGGGAACGCCGCGCCGTGCGAAGCGCGCATTCCCGCGTGTTAAAAAACCAACCGTTTTCCCGAATTTCCCCGCAGAGAAAATCGGGAACGCCGATTATCCTACCCCCCCCCCGATTCCTATTTCGGAAGGCGGCAGAAAGGCTCCCGAGGACGCGCGCGCAAACGCGGCGGAACGCACCCGAAGCCGCGTAGAAAAGCGCGGCGGAAACAAGCGCGTTTAACGCGAAAATTCCCATCGCGGAAACGCTCCAAGAAAACCAGCTCGCGGCGGCGTTCCCGTGAAAGAAAATCCGGAGAATTTCCTCGCAACAAAACCACGAAACCGCGATCAACGCGAGGCAACCCAGCGCTTTTTTCGCATAATCGAAAACACTTCGCTTAAAACCGCGCGTGAAAAGAAAATAAGGCTTCCAGCAGACGATGACGGAAATTTGCCCGACGAGCACCCCTGCGAGAACGCCGGACAAGCCCCAAATCCGACCGAACAAAATCGCGCAACCGAGACAGAGCGCGGCTTCGATCACAGGAGCGGCGATGTCTTGGAACAGTCCGAACGCCGCGAGAAAACCGTCCGAAACGCGCGTAAATTGGATAAAATAATACGCCACGAACAACGCGAACGGCACCGGCGGGAGCACGAATTCCGCGCCGACCCAAAGCGTGACGAACGCCGCCGCGAGGTGCGCCATCGAAAAACAGACCGTTCCCGCGAGCCAGAAACGCAGCACGGCGTATTCCCAGAAAACGGAAAGCGTCCGTTGCGAATTTCCCTCGGCGACAAGGTTGCCGACGCCCGCCGTCAAGCTGTTGAACACCGCGCCGATCGCGGAAGAAATTCCCGTCGCGATCAAAACGTAGTTCCCGTAAACCGCGACGAGCGTAAGCGACGTGAACGCGTAAACGACGAGCGGCGTCGATTGAAACAGCACAAATCCGCCGATGCGGTGAAAAAACACCTGCGCCGTCTTTTTCAAAATTTGCGGATGGCGGCGCATCAGCTCGCGACCGCGCGACGTATCCGTTTTTAACCACGGATATTCCCGCCGGATCGTGCGGGAAAGCAAAAGCGTTTGCGCGACGCCGAAAACGATTTCGAGCACGATCCAAGATTCGTAGCCGCAGTTCAGCCACGCAATCGCCGCAATCTGCGCGGCGACTTTCGCCAAACGCGCGCCCTGAACGCAAAACGTGACTTTGTAATCCTTCTGCGCCGCCGTCAGAACGATTTGCCGATAATTGAAAATATAGCCGAGCAGCGCGCTGAAAATCAGTGCGCCGAACGATCCGTAGGCATACCAAAGCGGCAGTTCCGTTTTTGAAAAAATAAGCGGGAAAAATGCGGAAACGACGAGCGCGCCCAGAAAAACCGCCGCCCCGACGCGTCGATAAAACCAACCCTGAATCGAAACGATTTCGTTCACGCACGCGCGATCTTCGTCGAAAAGCGGCTTGTAAAGCGTGAACGCAATCGCGGCGGAAATCCCGAGCTCCGCCAAATTCAGAAACCCGAGCAAATTTTGCGCCGTCGTGTTGAGACCGAGAACCTCCGCGCCCAAGCGGTCGATGAAAATTTTTCTGGAAAAGAAATTCGCCGCAACGCTCAGAAAATAAAAAAAGAGAGCGACGCGCGCATTTTTCGCCATTTTCGCCGTGCGTGACACCGCTTCTTTCATTTTTCGCCGCTTCCCAAAAAGTTTTCGACAAGCGGGAGAATTTCCGCGAAGCGGGATTTCCACAAGGCGAGTTCCGCGACGCGGGAACGCGCGAACGCCGCCGCATCCCCGTCGGCGGAAGCAGAATCCGCCGCGCCGTCCGCGTTCCCGCGCGAAACGTCATCGGGCGTTCCCGCCGCGCTTTCCGCCTGCGCGAGCCGAATGTCCGCCTTTTCCAGCGCGGGTTCGAGAATTTCCTTCAAAAATCCGCGCACGAACTTTTTCAAATCCGTTTCCGCGGAAAAATAATCGCGCCTCTCGCCGAGCTTCAGGTGCACGCGCACCGCGCCGAGGCGACGCAGAAACGCCAACGCCTCGACGACCGCTCCGCGCGAAAGCAGCAGCTTTTTCTGCAGCTCCTGCGCCGCGAGCGGTTCGCGGGAACAATAAAGCGCGCCGAAAACCATCGCGATCGACCTGCGCAACCCGAACATCGCCGCGCCGCGCACGAACACGTCGATCACCGCCAATTCCCACGCGGGAACGGCGTCCGAGGCGGGAACGCTGCCGCCGGAAGCTGTCTTTGAAGAAGCCACTTTTTTCGACGAATTTCGAATCATGAAAACCGCGCGGCATATTTTTGTCAATTTTAAATGACAATTTTGGTTGCTTCAAATTCGCGATTCAAAAAACGCGCGGGAACGCCTATGCTGTCCGCTTCAAGTTTCAAAAAAAAATGACGACGCGCGAGAAAATCGAGCGGCTGTGTGCGCTCAGAAATCACGGGAGCAAATTCGGAATCGACCGAATGCGGCTGCTCGCGGACGCGATCGGCGCGCCGCAGAACGATTTTCCGTCGATTCATCTCGCGGGAACGAACGGCAAGGGTTCGACGGCGGCGATGCTCGAAAACATTCTGCGCGCGCACGGTCTGCGCGTCGGGCTTTACACGTCTCCGCACCTGCTCAAGCTCGGCGAACGCGTGCAGGTGAACCGCGAGCCGCTTTCCGACGAGGAAATCTGCGCGGAAGCGGATGCGCTCTACGCCGCCGCCGCGCGTTTCGGCGCGCCCGGAGACGAAGATTACCCCTCGTTTTTCGAGTTCATGACGGCGATGGCGTTTCGGCGTTTTTCGCGGGAACGCTGCGACGCGGCGGTCATCGAAACGGGGCTGGGCGGGCGGCTCGACGCGACGAACATCGTCGTTCCCGCCGTCAGCGTCATCACGTCGATCGGGCTCGACCACACGGAAATGCTCGGCGGCACGCTGCGCGAAATCGCGCGGGAAAAAGCGGGCATCATCAAGCCGGGCGTTCCCGTCGTCATCGGCTTTCTGCCGGACGAAGCGGAAGCGGAAATCCGCGCCGCCGCGCGGGAACGCGGCTCGCAGGTCGTTTCCGTCCGCGAAAAATTCTCCGCGGAAAAAAACGCGGGAACGCCGCGTCCGGAAACGAATCTGTTCGGAGAACATCAGCGCGGAAACGCCGCCGCCGCCCTGCTCGCTTCGGAAATTTTCATGAAAAAAACCGGACGCGGTTTCGACGCCGCGATCGCGCGGAACGCGCTGAAAAGCGTGGTCTGGCGCGCGCGCTGGGAAAAAATTCCGCTGGCGGACGGACGGACGCTGATTCTCGACGTCGCGCACAACGCGGAAGGCGCGGCGGCGATCGACCGCTCGCTCGCCGCACTCGTCGGCGAAACGGGAACGCGTCCGAAAATCATCACGGGCGTTCTCGGCGTCGAGCGCGCGCGACCGCTGATTTCCGTTTTTTCAAAATACGCGTCCGCCGTTTATTTCGTGCGTCCCGCGCAGGAACGCGCCTGTTCGTTCGCAGAACTGGAAAGCTGCGTTCCCGCAGATTTCACGGGAACGGTCGTCGAGACGAGCGTTTCTGCGCTCTTTCCGCGCCCGCGCGTCTGCTCGCTGGGAACGCCGCGCGGCGAACCGCTCGTCGTCGCCGGCTCGTGCTATCTCGCGGGAGAAGTTCTCGCCGCGCTCGAAGGAACGCGTTCGCAAAGCGCGCTCCAAGACAAACTGCCGACCGCGCCGTGAATAGCGATTCTGATTTTCCGGGAAAAGCCGACGGGAGCGGCGGCGTTCCCGCGGATGCCGCGTTCCCGCCCGCGGGAGCGCAGGCGAAAAACGCGCCGCTGATCCGCCCGGACGAGTTGCCGACGTGGATCGTCGAGGAAGACGCGGATTTTCTCGCGTTCAACAAGCCGGGCTGGGTCGTCTGCCATCCGTCGAAAAACGGTCCGTGGTCGAGCCTCGTCGGCGCGGTGCGGGAATGGCGCGGCGGCGCGACGATGCATTTGGTTTCGCGGCTCGACCGCGAAACGAGCGGAATCATTTTGATCGCGAAAAATCGCGAAGCGGCAAGCAAAAGCCAAAAAGCCGTCGAGCGTCGCTGGGTTTCAAAAACGTATCTCGCGATTCTGGAAGGCGAAATGAGCGAGCCGCAACTCGTCGACGCGCCGTTGCGTCCGGACACGGCGAGTCCCGTTCTGGTGAAGCAATGCGTCGGAGACGGTCCCGACGCTCAGCCCGCCGTTTCGTTTTTCGAGCCGCTGTATCGCGGGAACGGATACACGCTCACCCGCGTCGAGCTACACACAGGGCGCAAGCATCAGATCCGCGCCCACGCGCAACACATCGGGCACTGTGTCGTCGGAGACAAGCTTTATGGACGTAGCGAGCGGCTTTATCTCGAATTCTGCGAGCACGGCTGGACGGCACTTCACACGCGGGAGCTCGAACTTCCGCGGCAGGCACTTCACGCCGCGCGGCTCGTCTTCAAAAGTCCGGAATTTCAGCGGACGTTTTCCGCGCCGCTCCCGCGGGACATGCGCGAATTTTGTCTGAACAAAATCGGCATGAGCGTTCCCGCGCTGGAAAAAGCGGAATCGCTGAGCGATTGACGCTCCCCTCTCCGCGAAAGCAGCTTTTTTTTTGATTTTGCTACGACGGGAAATTGTTTTTCGTGCGCGCTCGTCTTCGCATACAATCGCGTAGTGGGAATGCGTTTATTTTTCGCGTCCTGCTACGCGATTGTGCGAGCCGTTTTTTACATTCTCGCACCGCACCACAACAAAAAGCGAAAAAAGGCTTGCTACGTGTTTTTTTTTGAAGAATGGATCCTCGTAATCGAGAAATTTTGTGCGGAAACAGCTTTCGCCGCCTCGATTTCTTTTGAAAAGTTCAAAAAAAAATCCAATATGTCAGCAAAATGAAAGGTCAGACAACAGCATATATAATGGGGGAACTCGCGCGCATTGGGAATGGTTCCGCCGTAAACGGACTCAAAATGCTAAAAAGCGGAATGCCGCCTGCGAAGGTCGCCGGAATCGCTATAGCTACTTTCGGCGGAGTGTGTCTCTTAGTGTACGGAGGGTATACCTCAGTACAGCGAATAAAAAAGCAATGAATAAAACAACGACAATCGCTATTGCGCTAATTTTTGGTTTTGTCGGATTTTTGGCGGGAACGTTTTCCCGCGTAAAGGAATCCGCGGTCGCCGACGAAGCCGCACGCGCTATTACCGGAGAAACGACCTTCAAAATGCTTGAGGACGTGACAGCTAAACACGCCGAAGCGGGAAAACGCTACGAAATCGCACTCGCCTCGGCGCGTAGCGGCTATCGCTACGGCAATTTTGACGAATTCGAAACCGCTCAAAAGGCGTGGGAGACATTTCGAGAGGCAGAACTCGACCTTCAATATTCCAGTGGAGGTTCGTTTGCGCCGGTTCGCGCGAATCTGCGCGACATTGAACTTTTAACCGATCGCATACGCGATCTCACGCGTCCGGAAGGAGAGATGTAACATGACAATGCCGCCGCTGTCGCCCGAAGACATTGAGGGGCTCTTTATTCCGATTAAAGTCTGCCAGCTTTACCAAAGGGAAGAATGTGTCCCCGACATAGAAACAACGCGAACTGCAATTAGAGATCGACTACGGTCTGCTAAGTATATAGGTATCGTAAAAAATAGCGAAGACAAGAAAAGCAGGAGATACAAAGACGATAAATTTGAATATATCATTACAAAAAACGACGGACGATATCCTGATACTAAATTTGATTATATCCTTTATTATCTGAGCACGCAGAAAATTCATCCTGGAGAACTAATCTTCAATGAAGTTTTGTTTTGGACACCCACTTATCAGAACGCGATAAAGTGGCTCGCAGAAATTGCGGTAGAAGAAGATTGGGACTTAAAAAACTCTTCAGATCACACCGTCCTAAAAAGCTACTTTCAGTATACTTATTATAAAGCAAGCAAAGACAAGTGTTTTAGCTATACTGAGAATGACAAATTAAAAGCACTCAACACGGGGCTTTTCACAAGGAACTTTCACGAACCGATTTACGCCATTTTTTCAAAAAGGAACATGGAGGCTAAGAAACCGACGTGGATGTTTGTTGGCTTTTGCTCAGGTGGAGATAATATTGGGACCTCAGACAAAGGCAATGTTAGCTTACCGACATATAAAGGCATCAACATCAAGCGCTTCCCCTTGAAGCCAAAGGCGATAAACTACCTTAACGGTTGTGAATTTGAAGTGAACAGACTATCCGAATTGCAGGAAGATATAGCAATGAGCCACATCCTTGAAGACAACAACGATCGACTCCCTCTTTGGTTCAAAAAGCTCTCCTTCGCGGAACAATCCTCGCAACTGCGCGAAGCAATTTATACAGCATGTAAACGCGTCCAGTGCGATTTTCGCACTGC
Organism: uncultured Enterobacteriaceae bacterium; assembly: GCA_964633895.1. GTDB lineage: Bacteria > Verrucomicrobiota > Verrucomicrobiia > Opitutales > UBA953 > Spyradosoma. Next base: position 12,200 of record CAZWIK010000038.1, read on the forward strand.
AGTACCTGCATATTACCCCACAACAAATGAAATATCATGGCTACTCCCTCTATTATTTGAGCCAAACCATCTTTGCGCACTCGTCGTTAGCAACACGTACGGCAAATATCATGCGAAAACGATTCTTACAACTGATCAAGCCTACACGAATGCGCGCCTTATTCGGCGTCCGTTAAAAGACTGGCTACTGCCCAAACAAATTGAGTGCCAGACAATAGACAGCAGTAAACCGAAAAATAATATGGAGACGGAACAGGCAGAGCCTATTACGAACCTAGAGACAATTAAGACGACGATTCTTTCCCTGTTGAATAAAAATTCAGATGAAGACGGCTGGATGCATCTTCCTAAACTTATACAGAAGGTACGAGAAATGTATCCTGACTTTGAATACAAAAATTACGGATATACCAAATTCAAAGAAATGATAGAATCTTTCCCTGAAATCCAGATTAGAGAGGATGACTCCAGAACTATCATATTGGTGCGCAAAAAAGATCTGCATAAACAAAGAACACAGCAGGACGCAAGCACGAATCTCCCCTGATCCTCTGGGGTTCTTTCCGCCCTTCGCTCTGGATATAATAATTATCCATGAAAAAAAAGGGCGTTCCCGCGCGGGAACGCCCTTTTTTTGTTTCCGAAAATTCGGGAACGCTCACCAGAACACAGTGTAGAGAATGAGCGTCGCGATGACGACGAACACGCCGAACGCCTTCGCTTTTCCGGATCCTTCGAGCGGAACTTCGTTCTTCGCGGGAACGATGACCGCCTGCCCGCCTCTCGCCGCGTTCAACGCCGTGAGAACCGCGCCGATGACGATGCAAACGATGAGGCAGATCGACATACGGTTCAGGAACGCCATTTCCGGCAAACTCAATTTGAGCGCGCCGTAAAGCACGGCGTTCACCAGAATTCCGAGCCAGCCGAACACGCGCGGGCATTTCGGAACGAAGAAGCCAAAGAGGAACACACAGAGCACGCCCGGCGAAATGAAGCCCTGGAATTCCTGAATGAAGTTGAAGATGCCGCCGAACACTGGACTGTTCAGGAACGGTGACAAACTCAACGCGATGAGTACGCAGACGACGACGCCGATTTTCCCGACCTTAACCAGTTTTTTCGGCGACGCGGCGGGAAGGAGCTTGTGGTAAATGTCCATCGTGAAGATGGTCGAGGCGGAATTGAGCATCGACGCGAGCGAAGAAACCACCGCGCCGAACAACGCCGCGAGAACGAACCACGTGATGCCCGGCTTCATCAGCTTGCGCAACAGCGTCGGGAACGCCGCGTCGTAGTCGAAGCCGACGAGTTTCTGCGAAACGGCGATGCCGGGATTGTTCAGCTTCGCGGCGTCGATAAGCTCCTTGTTCAAATCGGCGAGACCTTGCGCATACGGAATGCGCTTGGCAAGCGTCGTCGATTTGTTGGCGATATCGTCGTTCAGTTTGAGCCACGCGCCGTCAACTTTTTTATAAATGCTCTCCGTGTCGCCCTCCGCCGGAGCGTCGGGAACGTTCGCCTGCTCAAACGCGACCTCGAAGTTGTGATTGATAAGCTCGCAAACCTTTTTGTTATTCGTTTCACAGTTTTGGAGCAAAAATTCGCCCGTCATGAAATACATCGTTTTATCCGCGTTCCCGCTCTCAATGACCGCGTTGATCGCCGCCTCGTTCTTGTCGTCCGCGCTGGATTTCAGATCGTCTCGGAAAAGATTGTAGGCGAGAATGCCTGGAATGACGACGACGAACGGAATGAGAAGTTTGAGAAACGCCGCGAACACGATGCCCATCTGTCCTTCGGCGACGGACTTGGACGCGAGCGTGCGTTGCATGATGTATTGGTTCAAGCCCCAATAGAAGAAATTCGGAATCCACAAACCGAGCAGAAGCGCGGTCCACGGGATCGATGGATCGGTCGCGGGACGAATCATGTGCAGCTTGCCGCCGGCAGAGTTCATGCCATCGGCAGCCGCTCCCGCGTTGAGCTGGAGAAAACGCCCGATCCCGCCAGAATTCTGAAGCCCCTCGACCGTCGCGCCGGAATTCGCGGACGCCGACTGAATCAGATGATTCGGATCCGCGTTCCCGAGAGCGGTGATCGCAAAATACGCGACGACGCCGCCACCGACGATTAGCGCGGAACCCCAGATCAGATCCGTCCACGCGCAGGCTTTCAGCCCGCCGACAAAGACGTAAACCGCCGCGCAGAACGCGATGATGACGCAACCGACGAGGATGTTCCCGTCGACCAGTCCGCCCAGCTTGAGCATTCCGTTCGCGACGACGTTGAAATCGACGCCCGTCACGCCGTCCGCGCCGAAAAAGAACACCGCAATGCACTTTGCTCCCGCGAAAATGACGCCCGCTGTCGGCACGCCGACGAGAATCAGCAACGTCGAGATCGCCATGATCGTGCGGGAACCGAGATTGTAGCGCGTTTCAAGAAATTCCGGAATCGTGTAGACGCCGCAACGGAGCAACTTCGGCAAAAAGAAGAACGCCACGACGACCAGCGTGATCGCCGCGAGCCATTCGTAGCCCGCGATCGCCAATCCGAGCCAATCCGCCGCCTGCCCGGACATTCCGACGAACTGCTCCGTCGAAATGTTCGCGGCGATCAGCGAAAAGCCGACCAGCCACCAGGAAAGACCGCGCCCGGCGAGAAAGTAATCCGCCGCGCTGCTGTCTTTTTTATTGTCGTCCGCTTTTTTCGGACGCGCCTTGTAGATGCCGAGACCGATGACGACGACGACCGCCACGCAAAACAGCACCACATCGAGCATACTCATCACTTTCGGCGCGGATTCCGCCGCCGTCTGAGCCAATAAGCACGTAAACATATAGATTTTTTGGGTTGATTGATTTAGGAAAAAACAAGCACGCCCGCAACGCGGGAGAACGATGTAGATGCTACGCCTGTGTGTTCCCGCTTGCAAATAAAAACTTGCTCCGCAGACAAAAGTCCGGCGGCTTTACCGTCCCGCGGGAACGCAAACGGCAAAACGGGAACGCGCGTTCTTTTTTTTGGCGTTCCCGCCGCGCGTGAAAAAAAACGCTTGCGTCGCGTTTTTTTTT